>CAVJZZ010000067.1:0-15113 GCA_963654295.1 Lachnospiraceae bacterium
CAAGATATTTGGCTAGTAGGGGTGTTTCATCCACGGACTATCTCTCATGAGCCGATTAGTCGCCTTGAATATCCAGAGTATCCAGAGCGTGCAGTTGAGGAAGGGTTGGTCAACGCCTTCATACACCGCAATTATTTGGAGCTTGGCAGTGAAGTACATATCGACATGTATGACGACCGACTTGAGATCTATTCTCCGGGCGGACTCATGGATGGTGGCTCCATCAAGGATATGGACGTGATGAATATGGCCTCGCGTCGTCGCAACCCAGTACTTGCCGACATCTTCAGCCGATTGAAATACATGGAGCGTCGTGGTTCTGGTTTCAGAAAGATAGTCTTGGCTTACAAGGGACATGACGGTTACAAGGAAGGCATGGATCCGACATTCACAACTCCTTGGGACAGTTTTGTCTTGACGTTACCAAAGTTCAATGTTGTCGGTGTCGAGGGAGTCGATTTTAACGATGAAGATGATACTGAAATTAGCAATCACCAAGGTGGTCAGACAGGTGGTCAGACAGGTGGTCAGACAGGTGGTCAGACAGGTGGTCAGAAAAATAGTGATAAGCCCATAGACACTATACTTCAACTGATAAAGGACAATCCTGCGATTACAAGAAAAGCCATTGCAGAAGCCATCGCAATGTCGCCCAGTGCTATCCAAAAGCACATCAACCGATTGAAGGAAGAAGGCTTTATTCGTCGAGTTGGTGGCGATTTCGGTGGCCATTGGGAAATACTGAAGATGAATGCAAAAATATGGGGTTAACCCCGTCTACTCACGTGATTAACCCCATTCTAAAACGCATCTTCGCGCTTATATTTTCAAGTCCTTCAATATTGCCGCCATCTTGTGAAGAGTCTGTATGCGCGTAGGCACCAAAGGCAAGCGAAGCACATTCTCTATCATTCCCATCTCACTGAGCAATGCTTTTACACCGGCTGGATTACCATCGACAAAGAGAAGTTGGTACAGCTCCGTAAACTTATGATGTATCTTGCGAGCCGGTTCATACTCTCCGTTGAACTCCAAGCGTATCATACGCGAGAACTCCTTGGGCAACGCATTGCCGATAACAGAGATGACACCGACAGCTCCACAAGCTATCATCGGGAACGTGAGTGCGTCATCACCACTAATCACATCGAAATTGGCTGGCTTGTTCTTGATGATATCGTCTATCTGCTCCAGACTGCCACTCGCCTCCTTGATTGCCACGATGTTGTCGCAATCTGTAGCAAGGCGCACAGTAGTTTCTGCCTTCAGATTGATACCCGTACGACCGGGCACATTATAGAGCACTACAGGCAGTGTCGTTGCTGCGGCAATCGCCTTGAAGTGCTGGTAAAGACCCTCCTGTGAGGGTTTGTTGTAGTAGGGACAAACACTGAGCAAGCCGTCGATGCCACTCCAGTCGGCAGTCTTGATTTCCTCGATGACGGCAGCCGTATTGTTTCCACCGCATCCCATCAAAATGGGCGTTCTGCCCGCTACGGTCTCTACAATGGTCTGTTTGATTTTCTGTTTTTCTTCTGTAGTCAGACAAGGAGTCTCGCCTGTCGTGGCGAGGATGCAGAAGAAGTCGGCACCATTGTCTATCTGATAGTTAATGATTCGCTTGAGTGAAACGTAGTCCACCTGACCGTCTGCGGTAAACGGAGTAATCAATGCGATACCGAGACCTTTAAATATGTTATTTGCCATAAAACTGGGATTATATTTTCAATTTTATTGCAAAAGTACTCCATTTATTTGAAAATAAAAAGGAACTGAGCGATTATTTTACCGTTCACACACATTTTGACACATTTACCACCATGTGCCTTGTCAATGTCCGCCCAACCAGAGGAACACCATACCCAACAGCACGAGTGCCAGGTCGACCACTTTGCTCTTGAGGTTTTTCTCATGGAACACGGCAGCACCAAACAGGAACGAGACGATGACACTGCCACGACGCACCATCGAGACGATGGATATCATCGCACCGTCAAGACTCAAGGCATAGAAATAGACGAAGTCGGCAGCACTGAGGAAAACGCTTATCAGGATGATACACCAGTCCCAACGAAACGGCGTGGTCTGCTTGCGCTTGGGCCACCACAGCAGCACCATCATCGCTCCCATCATAAAACACTGATAGATGTTATACCAGCTCTGCACCATCATTGTGTCGAGACCCACACCGCCATTGCTGCGCGGAGCCATCAGATATTTGTCATAGAGTCCGCTCACAGCACCGAGCACGGCAGCCATCACAATGAAATAGATCCATTTGTCGTGTTTGAAATCGATGCCTTCCTTTCTGCCACTGCGGCTGAGCATGAAGAACGATGCCACGGCAAGCGCCACACCTATCCACTGGTAGGCATTGAGCCGCTCACCGAACACGAGCAAGGCACCGATAAGCACCATCACCGGACGTGTGGCATTGATGGGACCTACGATAGTCAGCGGAAGATGTTTCATTCCGAAATAGCCGAATATCCATGAAGAGAGCACAATGATACTCTTGCCGATGATATATTTGTGAACTTCCCAACCGCCGGCCCCCACATGGAAGATGGAACCGTCAAGCGCATGCGTGTTGTAGCTGAGCACGATAAACGGAAGGAAAATAAGAGACGAAAACAGAGTGTTGAGAAACAATACGGGTATCACCGCATTGTCCTTGAGCGACTCCTTCTTAAACGAATCGTAAAACCCCAGCAATGTTGCCGAGAGAAACGCCAATAGTAACCACATCATATTACTGCTAAAATTTAATCATTCATTGGTTGGTCTGTTCGGGATACCTCACGTCCCAGAGATAAAGTCCACAAGCCGGCACGCTCTCGCCAGCCTCTGTGCGCTTGCCCGACTCCACAATACGGCGGAATTCGTCTATCGTGCAATGGCCGCGTCCTACGTTGAGCAACGTACCCACCACGGCACGCACCATATTGCGAAGAAAACGGTTGGCAGAGATTGTGAAGCACCACTGCCCCTCACCCACATTGTCCCAATGCGCTTCCATCACGTCGCAAAGCGTAGTCTTCGCATCGGAATTGGCTTTACAGAAAGCTGCAAAGTCTTTCGTTTCGAGCAATATCCGTGCTGCCTCGTTCATCCGTTCGAAGTCAAAGTCATAGCGCATATCTGCCGACTTCCCCTGACAGAAAGGATTCTTCATGGTGTGCAGATAGTAGTGGTAGGTGCGTCTGACCGCAGAAAAGCGGGCATGCAACTCCGGCGACACTTCCTGAATACTGTTCACTGCCACGTCACGGGGCAAAATACTGTTCATCTTATACTGCAATTGTGCACAGTCGAGCTCATCTGTATGATCGAAATGTGCCACCATCATCTTCGCATGTACACCGGCATCGGTACGTCCGGCTCCCACCACTTCCACCTTTGTGCGCAACAATGTGGACAATGAAGACTCCAGCACCTCTTGCACTGAAATGCCGTTGGGTTGTATCTGCCAGCCGTGATAACGCGAACCATCGAAAGACAGGTATATGAAATATCTATGTATCATTGTTTTCCTCAATTAGCGGCAAAGGTACTAAGAATTATTGACACAAGCCGGATTTGTCGGGAAAAGTAAGTCTTTTTATTCTGCCTCGCCGGGGCTCCCGGTAAATTCTTCATGTTCAAGAACAAAAATAAACTTTTATTCTCTTCGCATACTCGGAATTTTACATTACCTTTGTGCACGTAAATTTTTAAAGGTATGACGAAAGAAGACCTCAAGATCGTATTTATGGGTACGCCAGAGTTTGCGGTCGAAACTCTGAAGGCTTTGGTTGACAATCAGTATAACGTGGTCGGCGTGGTGACGCAGCCCGACAAGCCGGTGGGCAGACACGGCAGTGTGTTGCACCAAAGCGAGGTGAAACAATATGCCCTCAGCCACGGGTTGCCCGTGTTGCAACCCGTCAAGATGAAAGACCCGGATTTCTTGGAGCAACTGAAAGCGTGGGATGCCAACCTGCAAGTAGTGGTTGCATTCCGTATGTTGCCCGAAGTGGTATGGGCGATGCCGCAGTATGGCACATTCAACGTGCATGCTGCCTTGTTGCCCAAATACCGTGGTGCAGCACCCATCAACTGGGCTGTCATCAACGGTGAAACGGAAACAGGCGTGACCACCTTCTTTCTGGACCACGACATCGACACAGGACGCATCATCATGAAGGAACGGATGGACATCCCCGACGACGCTGACGTGGAATATGTATACGACGGCTTGATGCACTTGGGTGCTGACATCTGCCTGAAGACCATCGACAAGATTATCGAAGGCAACGGTGTGGCAGAATCCATACCACAGGATGACAGCGAGGATTTACCTTTGGCGCCAAAAATCTTCAAGGAGACATGCAACATCAACTGGTCGCAATCTGCCAAGCGTGTCTACGACTTTATCCGTGGACTCAGTCCCTATCCCGGTGCATGGACGACCATTGAGGGCGATGGCATGAAACCGACAGTGCTCAAGATATTCAAGACGGCAAAGACCGGTAAAAGCGTTGCCACATCCCCTGTGGGTGACATCCGTGTGGAAAACGGACACGTCTATATAGCTGCAGCCGACGAATGGCTCGAAGTGGAACAACTGCAATTAGCAGGAAAGAAACGGATGGATGCACGTTCTTTCGCCAACGGTCTGCATAGTGACTTCTTGCACGTGTGCCCCGCCCCACAACCATAAGCATCAACAACCAATAAAAGTTTGAAAACAATGACAAGAGAACAAGATATTAAAAACGCGGTAGACGTGATGAAGAAAGGCGGTGTCATTCTCTATCCCACAGACACCGTATGGGGTATCGGTTGCGATGCCACCAATGCCGATGCCGTGAAAAAAGTCTATGAAATCAAGCGGCGCGATGATTCCAAAGCACTGATTTGCCTGGTAGACAGCGACAACAGACTGCAACGATATGTGCGCCAAGTGCCCGATGTGGCATGGCAGTTGTTCGACTGCGCCACCAAACCGACTACCGTCATCCTCGACGGAGCAGTAAACCTGGCACCCAACCTCATCGCAGAAGACGGCAGCATCGCCATGCGGATTACCCAAGAACCTTTTTCCAAGGAACTGTGCTACCGTTTCCAGAAGGCCATCGTGTCGACAAGTGCCAACATCAGCGGTGAACCTGCCGCATCCAACTATTGCGACATCAGCGAGGAGATTCTCAATGCGGTAGACTACGTGTGCTGGAGCCGCCGACAGGAGCACAAACCGCACACGCCATCGAGCATCATCAAACTCGGAGAAGACGGACTGGTGAAGATTATCAGGAAATGAGCAAGACCGAAACGATAGAAGACATCATTGAGCCGAGCTGGTTCGACAGATTGCTCCATTGGCGCGAACAGCATGTGACCGACAAGCAGATGACACTCGTGCTGAGTTTCATCGTGGGTCTGTTGTCTGCCGTTGCTGCCTACATTCTGCATTGGATCATCTCCCAGATACAACTTCTGCTCACCGCGGGGTTCAACACCGACTCCTTCAACTGGCTTTACCTTGTATTTCCTGTGGTCGGCATCTACCTCACCTCGCTCTTTGTGCGCTATGTGGTGAAAGACAACATCTCACATGGTATCACCCGCGTGCTTTATGCCATCAGCACAAACCGCAGTAGGCTGCGCGGACACAATTGCTGGAGTTCAGTCATTGCCTCTGCCATCACCATCGGTTTCGGTGGATCGGTGGGAGCTGAGGCTCCGATTGTGCTGACGGGATCTGCCATAGGCAGCAATCTGGGACGCATGTTCAAGATGGATGCCAAGACCATGATGTTGCTCGTGGGATGTGGTGCCGCTGCAGCTGTTTCAGCCATCTTCAAGGCCCCCATTGCGGGATTGGTATTCACACTCGAAGTGCTGATGGTCGACTTGACCATGGCTTCTCTCCTGCCCATCATGACCGCCAGCGTCACAGCCACATGTTTCTCCTACATCTTCGTGGGAAGCCAGTCTTTGTTCCAGTTCCATCTCGACGGGCCATGGCAGTTGGAACGTGTGCCTGCCACCATCCTGCTCGGTGTATTCTGCGGTTTGACCAGTCTTTATTTCATGCGCACCATGACATCGTGCGAAGGTGTGTTCGGAAAGATGAAGAACATGCCGATGGCGAAGTTCCTGTTCGGAGGCGTCATGCTGAGTTCGCTCATCTTCCTCTTCCCTGCCCTCTACGGTGAAGGATACAACAGTCTGAACATCTTGCTCAACGGCAAGACACAGGCAGACTGGAACGCCATCATGAACAACTCCGTGTTCTACGGCAACGGCAACTTACTGGTGCTCTACGTGGGACTGGTCTTGCTCACCAAGGTGTTTGCCACCTCTGCCACCAACGGTGGAGGCGGCTGCGGCGGTACTTTCGCCCCTTCACTGTTCATCGGAGGTTTTGCCGGATTCTTGTTCGCACGCATCTGGAACATGGAAGAGATCGGCATCTATGTGCCTGAAAAGAACTTTGCACTGCTGGGCATGGCCGGTGTATTGGCAGGTGTGATGCACGCACCGCTTACAGGCATCTTCCTCATTGCCGAGATTACGGGCGGCTACAACCTATTCATGCCACTCATCATCGTGTGCATCTGCTCCTACTTAACCATCAGCATCTTCGAGCCGCACAGCATCTACAGCATGCGTTTGGCACGTGAGGGCAAACTGCTCACCCACCATACAGACCGGTCTGTGCTGACCTTGATGAGTCTTGACAGCCTCGTCGAACGCGACTTCACATCGGTAAGCGCCGATGTGGAATTGGGAAAACTGGTACACATCATCAGCCGCACACGCTGGACCATCCTCCCCGTGGTAGACCATGCCGGCAACCTGTTGGGGGAGATAGACTTCGCCAAGATACGCCACGTGGTATTCCGCACAGAACTGTACCACCACTTCACCGTAAGACAAATCATGTCGCAGCCTCTTGCCGTGCTCGGTGTAGACGACTCGATGGAAAGCGTGATGCAGACATTCGACAAGACCGGTGCGTCCATGCTTCCCGTACTGAACGAACAAAAGCATCTCATCGGCTATATCACCCGAACAAGACTCTACGAGACCTACCGTAAACTGGTGGCAGACTTCTCGGCAGACTAAAGACAAAACAATCAGGGCGGGACACATGAAATATGCATCCCGCCCTGATTGTTTTGTTGTTATATTCTATTTCTTGATATCCCATCCAATGGCACTCGCACCAAGCACAGCTGCATTGCTGCCATCGAGCGAAGAGACGAGGAACTTAGCCCTTCCTTTGAAGGCATGGAACACATGCCGGTCGTAGCTTTCGCGAATCGGTTTCATAATCAACTCGCCCGCTTTAGCCAAACCGCCAAAGAACACGAAAGCCTCTGGAGAAGAGAATGCAGCAAAGTCGGCACATGCCTCGCCCAACATTTCACCCGTAAAGGCATACACATCCAGCGCGATCTTGTCGCCCTTGTTGGCTGCCAGCGAAACATCAAGAGAAGTGATAGCTTCCGGATCTTTCTCGCGGAGCAACGAAGGCGCATCAGTATGGGCAAGCATCTCACGCGCCGTGCGTGCCACACCCGTAGCAGAACAATAGGCCTCCAGGCAGCCGCAACGTCCGCAACCGCAACGGCGACCGTTCTCACGCCGCATGACCACATGTCCCAACTCGCCGGCAAAGCCATCACATCCGTATACCAACTGTCCGTTGACAACGATGCCCGACCCTACACCCGTACCGAGCGTAAGCATGATAAAGTTCTTCATGCCACGTGCCACACCATAGGTCATTTCGCCCACAGCCGCAGCATTGGCATCATTGGTAATCGCCACAGGTATGCCCAATGCCTGCTCAAACATCTTTGCCAGCGGCACCACCAATTCGTGTGCCCATGCGATATTTGCAGCATACTCGATGGTTCCCTCATAATAATTGGCGTTAGGGGCGCCGATACCCATACCTTGAATTGTATCTATGCCGCCCACCTCGCTGATGATGGCATCAAGCGCAGCGACCGAAGCCTTCACGTAGTCTTCCACATTGTCGTAAGCCTGCGTCTTGACAGCGGTTGTTGCCTTGATATTGCCCAAGTTGTCCACAATTCCGAACACAGAATTGGTGCCGCCCAAGTCGAGTCCGATAACATACGGTTTCACTGTTTTTTGAGTTTCCATGCTATGATTTGATTTTGTTTGGTTACGTTATGATTAAGTCACGCAAAGATAGTAAAAATAGGTGCACCGCCAAAGTTTATACCTTATAATTTGCTTATATCAACTATTTTTCGCAATTTTGCATCCGTTATGGGATTTCCAATTCAATTAGATATAGTTGATTTTATTTTCAAAGGCTTATTGATAGGCATCTTTGCCTCCGCCCCCATGGGACCTGTGGGCGTGCTCTGCATCCAACGCACCCTCAACAAAGGTCGTTGGTATGGCTTCGTCACAGGCATCGGCGCTGCGGTGAGCGACATCATCTATGCTCTTTTCACGGGTCTCGGCATGAGTTTCGTGATGAACTTCATCAGCAATGCCCACAATAAGTTCTTGCTTCAGATAAGCGGCAGTGTGCTGCTGCTCATCTTCGGCATATACTGCTACCGCAGCAACCCCACCAAGAACATCCACAAGAGCAAGAAACAGCAGAAGGGCACGTTGGTACACAACGCCGTGACCGCCTTTTTGGTCACGTTCTCCAACCCGCTGATCATCTTTCTTTTCATCTTCCTCTTCGCCCAGTTTGCATTTGTCGTTCCCCATCGTCCCGTAGAGATGACCGTGGGCTATATCAGCCTGGTGGGCGGCGCTCTGCTTTGGTGGTTCGGTCTGTCATGGCTGATAGACAAGGTGAGAGGGAAGTTTGACGACAACGGCATCCTCATCATCAACCGTGTGGTGGGCTGCATCGTAATCCTCTGTTCGGTGATCATGTTGCTCGGTACGATATTTAATCTTTATACACTTCCATACTAATGTTTGTAGCTCAGGAACTCAGAAAGAAAAGCATTGCGGAATATCTGCTCTACATGTGGCAGGTTGAAGACATCATCAGAGCCTACGACTGCCAGCTTTCACGCATCAAGCGGGAATACATCAACATGTTTAACTATACCGACGAGCAGAAAGAAGAGCTCGTCGACTGGTATGGCAATCTGGTACGCATGATGAACGAGGAAGGTTGCCGCGAGAAAGGTCATCTGCAAATCAACAAAATCATCATACAAGCCCTCAACGAACTGCACGCCATGTTGCTGCAGAGCACCAAGTTTCCGTTCTATACGGCGGAATACTACAAAGTGTTGCCGTTCATCGTAGAACTGCGCAACCATGGTGCCAACAAGGAAGAGAACGAGATAGAAACCTGTTTCGATGCACTCTATGGCATGGTGATGCTCCGCTTGCAGAAGAAGGAGATCTCACCCGACACCGAACATGCCATCAAGGAAATCACCACCTTCATCGGCATGCTCTCCGACTATTACATCAAGGACAAAACAGAAGGACTGAAATTTGAAGACGACTAAAGCCATGAACATCCTCATCACAGGCTGCAACGGACAGTTGGGCAGCGAAATCAAAGCGATAGAAAACGAACACGCACAGCACACTTTCTTCAACACGTCGCGCGAAGAACTTGACGTCACCGACCGTGAAGCTGTGGAGCGGTTCGTGAATGAGCACCTCATAGACGGTATCATCAACTGCAGTGCCTACACGGCTGTCGACAAAGCCGAAAGCGACGAAGACAACTGCAAGCGCATCAACACCGAGGCTCCCGCCAATCTGGCGATTGCCATCGAGAAGCGTGGCGGCTGGCTCATCCATGTGTCTACCGACTATGTATTCGACGGAACCAAGCACACGCCCTATACCGAGACAGACTGCACTTGCCCGAACAGTGTTTACGGTGCCACCAAACTGGCAGGTGAAGAGGCTGCTGCCAAGTTGTGCCAGCATACCATGATTGTGCGCACGGCATGGCTATACAGTGCCTTTGGCAACAACTTCGTGAAGACGATGATACGCCTGGGGCATACCAAGGACGAACTGGGAGTGATCTTCGACCAGATAGGCACGCCTACCTACGCCAGCGACTTGGCACGCGCCATCATGGCTGCCGTGGAACATGGGGTGGTGGCAGGCATCTATCACTACTCCGATGAAGGTGTGGCAAGTTGGTACGACTTCACCAAAGCCATCCACCGCCTTGCCGGCATCACCGACTGCCATGTGCGTCCTATCCACACATCGGAATACCCCACACCAGCCAAGCGCCCTGCCTATTCGGTGCTCGACAAGACAAAAATCAAGCAGACCTACGGCATCAACATTCCCCACTGGGAGGAAAGCCTCGCCAAGTGCATCAATCTGCTGATGATATAAACCACGACAACAAAAGACACGACAAAGACAATATATGAACAAGGAAATAGAACGCAGGCGAACGTTCGCCATCATCTCTCACCCTGATGCCGGTAAGACCACCCTCACGGAGAAGTTTCTTCTCTTCGGTGGACAGATCCAGGTGGCAGGAGCCGTGAAAAGCAACAAGATCAAGAAGACTGCCACGTCTGACTGGATGGAAATAGAAAAGCAACGTGGTATCTCGGTGTCTACCTCCGTGATGGAGTTCGACTACGAGGGCTACAAGGTGAACATCCTCGACACGCCGGGTCACCAGGACTTTGCCGAAGACACGTTCCGCACGCTGACGGCTGTAGACTCAGCCATCATCGTGGTCGACAGTGCCAAGGGTGTGGAGGCACAGACACGCAAGTTGATGAACGTATGCCGCATGCGCAACACGCCTGTCATCATCTTCATCAACAAGATGGACCGCGAGGGACGTGACCCCTTCGATGTGCTCGACGAACTGGAAACCGAACTGCAAATCAAAGTACGCCCCCTCTCCTGGCCTATCAACCAGGGTGTGAAGTTCAAGGGTGTCTACAATATCTACGAGAACAAGCTCGACCTCTTCACGCCCGACAAGCAGCGCGTGACCGAGAAGGTGGAAATCGACATCAACAGCACAGAACTGGAAAACCATATCGGCGAACAGGATGCCAAGCAACTGCGTGAAGACCTGGAACTGGTAGACGGCGTGTATCCCGCTTTCAATGTGGATGACTATCGCAATGCCAAGGTGGCACCCGTATTCTTCGGCAGTGCGCTCAACAACTTCGGTGTGCAGGAATTGCTCAACTGTTTCGTTGAAATCGCACCAAGCCCCCACCCCACACAGGCAGAAGAGCGAATGGTGCAGCCCGAAGAGCCCAAGTTCACGGGATTCATCTTCAAGATAACTGCCAACATCGATCCCAATCACCGCTCCTGTATTGCTTTCTGCAAGGTATGCAGCGGCAAGTTCGTGCGCAACCAGCCTTACCAGCATGTGCGTCTGGGCAAAACTGTGCGCTTCTCCTCGCCTACCCAGTTTATGGCGCAACGCAAGAGCACCATCGACGAGGCATGGGCAGGCGACATCGTGGGTCTGCCCGACAACGGCATCTTCAAGATAGGCGACACGCTCACCGAAGGGGAAAACCTGCACTTCCGCGGTTTGCCTTCATTCTCGCCCGAGATGTTCAAATATATCGAAAACGACGACCCGATGAAGAGCAAGCAGCTCAACAAGGGCATCGAACAACTCATGGACGAAGGTGTGGCACAGTTGTTCGTCAACCAGTTCAACGGTCGCAGGATTATCGGCACCGTGGGACAGCTGCAGTTCGAAGTCATCCAGTATCGTCTGGAGAACGAATACAATGCCAAATGCCGTTGGGAGCCCGTGCATCTCTACAAGGCTTGCTGGATAGAAGCCGACAGCGAGGCGGAGCTCGAAGCCTTCAAGAAGCGCAAATACCAGTATATGGCGAAAGACCGCGACGGTCGCGACGTGTTCCTTGCCGACTCGGGCTACGTGCTCAGCATGGCGCAGCAAGACTTTGAGCACATCAAATTCCACTTCACCAGCGAATTTTAATCCTACATCACAAGAAAAGGGGAATATATCCAAGCTCCACTCAGAGCAAGATATATTCCCCTTTTTATTTTTGACAGACCCCATTGATAAATGAGGATATACCTCATTGCCGAACGAGGATATACCTCATTGCCAAACGAGGATATACTCATCCGCCCATGAGGTTATACTTCATTGCACATCGAAGTACTACTTCATTGACCATCGAAGTACTACTTCATTATTCAACGGGATGCCTGTCATCAAAATTAGATTACCACAAAGCCACCTTACCGATACTACCCATATCCAAACTTGCCTTTACATTCAAAGCTTTGAATATTCGTGCCATTGTAGAAAACGTGATGCCATGACCTCGTTCCAATCTGGATATTTGAGCCTTTTGCACA
Source organism: Lachnospiraceae bacterium (assembly GCA_963654295.1). Lineage (GTDB taxonomy): Bacteria > Bacteroidota > Bacteroidia > Bacteroidales > Bacteroidaceae > Prevotella. The sequence continues at coordinate 12,367 of CAVJZZ010000067.1, forward strand.
CCTACTTTTTCACCCAACTGCTCTTGAGTAAGTTTGCTGGCCGTACGTGCCTGCTTTATGGCTTCTCCTATCTTGTATGCTTGAATAGCGTCATCCACCTTTTTCTCAAATGCATCGCGAGAAGGTGTGCCTATTTTGCCAAAGTTCTTGTCTTGAAAATCTTCAAAAGATGTCAGCTTTATTTCTTCCATAACTACAACCTCCTATGTTTGATTTCAAAATATTTGCGTTTTATCCCTTCCGCCTTGGCTATTTCCTTTGGCGGAGTTTTTTGTGTTTTCTTTATGATGCCATGTGTGGCAACAATCAATGTGTTTAGTTCTGTATCCCAAAAGGCAAACAGACGATAAGCAATTTTTTGGTAAAGCGTTCGGAATTCCCAAATCCCATCAGAGTTTTCCAATTTCTTGAACAAGTCGTTATTCTTCTCACCAGCCAATACACGACGAATGTTGTAGGCAATCTTCTCCTTGGCATCATAGGGCAAAGATTCCAAAAACGACTGCGCCCCATCGGTTAAAACTATATTGAACTTGTTCTGCTCCATCACATTATATTGTGCCCACAAAGGTATTAAAAGTTTCTGATACAAGAAACTTTTAATACAATTATCTCACTCCGCACACTAAAAATTATTTCCACATTAGAAGAGCGGCAATCTCGCAAGTATACAACTTACAAAAAGATTGCCGCCACTTATCAATGCTTTAAGAAATTGCCTACCATGGTGTGTCCTTCGGGTGTAAGCACACTTTCGGGATGGAACTGGATGCCGTGGATGTCGTACTCCTTGTGGCGCAGACCCATAATCTGTCCCTCGTCACTCTCGGCAGTAACCTCAAGACACTCGGGCAAGCCCTCACGGTCGACCACCCAACTGTGATAACGTCCCATCACGATGCGCTGAGGCAGTCCGTCGAAGATGTAGTCGTTGCCCAACTGGCTGCCCTCTGTGGCTACGCCGTGGAAAACTTCCGAAAGGTTGGTCAACTTTCCTCCGAAGCACTCTCCGATGGCTTGATGACCGAGACACACACCAAGCATTGGCTTCTTGCCGGCATACGTCTTGATGACATCGAGCAGCAGTCCTGCCTCTGAAGGAATTCCCGGACCTGGACTGAGAATGATTTTGTCGAACACCTCCAACTGGTCTAACTCGAAGCGGTCGTTGCGGTATACGGTGACTTCCGCACCCAGTTCCTTGACCAGGTGGGCAAGGTTGTAGGTGAAGGAGTCGTAATTGTCTATAATGACTACTTTCATTGCGTTGTTGTTTTAATCGTAACACTTTTCTACATATCTTCCGCCAACAGGATGGCACGGCGCAGTGCACCGAGCTTGCTGTTCACTTCCTGCAGCTCATACTCGTCGTTGCTCTTCGCCACCACACCGCTGCCAGCCTGGAACCACAGTTCGCCATTGCGGCTGATGAAGGTTCGGATGACGATGGCTTGGTTCAAGTCGCCGTTCAGGCCGATGTAGCCAATACAACCGCCGTAAGCACCACGGTTGTGCGGTTCATACTCGCTGATGAGCTGCATCGCCCTCACCTTGGGTGCACCGCTCAGCGTACCTGCCGGAAAGGTGTCGATGAATGTCTTGATCTTGTCAGCCCGCTCATCAAGTTGTCCCGACACGCGGCTCACCAGATGGATGACATGGCTGTAGTACTGCAAGTCTTTATAGAAGTCCACCTTCACGCCATGACAGTTGCGGCTCAGGTCGTTGCGTGCCAAGTCGACGAGCATCACATGCTCGGCGTTCTCTTTCGGGTCGTTGCGCAGGAATTCGGCTCCACGACGGTCTGCCTCTGCATCGCCCGTGCGCTTGGTCGTACCGGCTATGGGGTCGATATATGCCTTTCCTCCCTCAATGCGGCAATGCGTCTCGGGCGACGAGCCGAAGATGCGGAAGCCGCCGAAGTCCATATAGAAGAGGTAAGGACTGGGGTTGATGCTGCGGAGTGCACGATAGAGTTTGAAGTCGTCGCCCTCATACTTCTGCACAAAACGGCGTGACACGACAATTTGGAACACGTCGCCACGCAAGCAGTTCTTGATGCACTTGCGAATGTTTGCCTTGTGTTCCTCGTCGGTCAGTGTAGAGGTGGTGTCGCCCACAGGATGGAAGGGGTAAGCCTTGACGTTCTGCTTGTTGATGAGCATCAGCAAGCGGTCGATGCGAGCCTCGGCTTCGTGCCCTCCTTCCGCCTCCAGAGAGATGAAGGTAATGGTATTGTTGAAATGGTCGAACTCGATGATGTCGCGAAACATCGTATAGAGCAAGTCGGGAGCATCGTTCTTTTCTGCGGTGGAATCCTTCACGTCAATATGCTCGAAATAGCGCACGGCATTGAAAGACGTGTAGCCATACATGCCCACCACTTCAGACTTGTCGCCATCGACATGGAAACTGCCAATAAACTCGTTGATGGCATTCTCGCTCGGATATTCGTCGGTGATGGGCTTGTGGGTCACGCTGCCATCGGGATAGGAGCAGTCTGCATAGCCGTGGTTGAACGCCACACCGCCCATCGGATTCACACAGATGAACGAGCGCGAGTTGTTCGACTCATGATAGTCGGAACTCTCCATCAGCACACTTTGCGGATAGATGTCGCGCAAGTGCATATAGATGCCCACCGGCGTATAGAGGTCTGCCAAGATGGTGCGCGTCACCGTATGGAAGTTGAATTGTTTAGAAGTTGCCATATTCCTTTGCCATTTGTTTGTTCTTCAGATAGGTTT
>CAVJZZ010000068.1:0-14983 GCA_963654295.1 Lachnospiraceae bacterium
TGGCAGGAGCTATCTCTGTGATATTATAATAGCTAGGATACATAGTCCACTTACCTGTCTGTGCAGAAAGCGTAGATAGGTACAAGAACAAGAGGGCTATGGTAAATATATATTTTTTCTTCATTTTCTTTCGTTTTTTGAGGTTTTCTTATAGACCTAAATTCCGCAACACTATAATTTAATATTTTTATAAGCACCTGGACAACAAAAGTTGTCCAGGATTTTGTCATGTCAGAAATTTCACTTATCTTGGTGCTGCAATTACAAGCAAACAAAATTCCGAATGACATGTCAAAAGTACAAATAAAATCAGAGAAACTCACTCCTTTTGGAGGAATATTTGCAATCATGGAGCAATGACTTGTTTTTATTTCATCTAAAAAGTGATAATATATGAAGATTCATTAGTGTCCCGTTAAAATCGGGACACTAATGTTATCGTATTGTGCAATACAACAAGGGCACCGCACCTCCTAAGTTTGCATTTCATTAGGAGGTACGGCACCCTCGTTTCAATTGTCTGTTATTCAATGTCTTTATTTCACCACCTTCTTGCCGTTCACGATATAGATGCCGTGAGTAGGTGGTGTTGCGATACGTCTGCCCTGCAGGTCATAGTATGTATCTTTGCCTGAGGATGTTTCCATGGTTTTGATGGCGGTCGGTGTGTAGTTGTGCAGGCTGTAGTAATAATGCAGCACGATTCGCTTACCGCTTGTGGTTGTGACAGACTCAAGCAGATAGTTGGAGTCGTCAGCGAGATATTCGTATGTGATCTCGCAGTCCTCACTCGACTGCTTGACGAGACGTTTTGCATCGTCAAGACTGTAGGTCGTGGTGCCGGTCTTTGTCTGTTCACGGTTGTAGGTGTCGCAGATGATGTCATTGCCACTCTTGTAGATATGCGATGCCACTTCAGGACCAGACAACAGTTTCCAAGCCTCTGACTCGATGTCCCATTCATATAGCCATGGTGTAATAGTTTCTGAAGCAGAAACCCACTCGTCGGTAATGTCCAATGGAATCTCTGGATCGGTGTAGTTGAGTTCCGGGTTCTGCGGTATGGAAACGCGGTTGTATATGTATTGCTGATAGCGTCCATATGTTATCTTGCCTTCTTCCACTCTATAATAACCGGAGGTATGGATGTCTCCATCGTAGGTGTCAATAAAGTGGCTGCCGTCGCTCATGTCGTCGATGAATGCTGCCGACTTACATGCAGACCGTGTGAAAGTCATCTTGCTGTTGTCATTCCCCAAAGTCCACGGACCGTCCATTGATTCTCCGGAATATTCCAAGACGCCTGTACATGTGCCTTTGTCGTTATAGACGTATTCATCCTTGTAGTATTTGTAATCATCGTTGCGAAGTTCTTTGCCAATGATGTATGACATATGGCCGTCCGTGTTGTAATAGAAAAGTATTTCGCCATTTATGTAGTATTCCATGTCTGACCAACTGCCCGACTTCGTCCATTTTGACGAGACAAGATGTCCATTGTCATCCCATGTGAAAGAATTGCTGTTTGAGACCTTTTCATCATCGCTGTTCCTCTCTAAAAGACCTGTGCTCAAATGCCCGAACTGACAGAATTCATCCTCGGGATATTCCGCCAATTCATAACGTATGGCATACACTGCATCCATGAGCGACAGCTCCTTCGCATAGTCATCGGCATAGGTGTAGGTCTGTGTACGTGTGATGTCAGCATCATCTGAAGTCTTGTATGCCGTGCCCACGAGTCTGCCCTTGTCATCCCAAGTGTATTCGTTGTACTGGCTATATTCAAAGTCCTGACCAGGCGAGAAGGTGGTTTTCAGCTTTACTGGTCGCGTGCCGTCGCTGTTCAGTTCATATACCTCCTCCGATATGAGAGTGAGATACTTGTCGAAGTTTGCCAGTGTGGCGACACTGTCGAGATTATTCGTGCCGTAGTTCTTGCGATAGAGTTTTCCGTCAAGCATCTCCCATTTAATGATCTGTCCGTAACTAATGTTCAGTTCTTCTAGATTCATCGTCTTCTTGCCAATCTTCGCTTCTACGTTGTATGTGAGATAGGCACTCTGGAATGTGCTCTGATTGTAGTGTCCCTGGTGTGTGTAGCCGCTATAGCGGTTCTCGTGGTAAGAGGATATATAGTCCTCATACGTGTCCCTGTCTGTTTCGTATGCGATTTCTACCGACAGATTGCCCCATTCGTCGTAAGCTTTGGCGGCGACAGGATGCAGCTTGCCGTCGTCATTGTGCTCATAGGTATATTCCCATGTCTTTCCATCCTTGATGACAAGTTCGCCCTTGTCTTCCGCAATGCCCTTGTTGCCATGCTCGTCCACATGGTAGCGGATGCGCGAGGTGCACTGTCCGTCATCGTTGAAAACATAGTCTTGCACATAGGATGTACTCGTGTCGAGAGTCCACTGCGCATCTTTGCGGTAGGTCATCACAGAGGTGATATATCCATACTCGTTATACTTGTATATCTTGCGGTAATTGTCGCTGACCACGCTGTCGAGCATGTTGATCAGAGAGGCTGGCTTTACGGCACGAATCTTGCGCAGGGGGATGTCAGACTGGGCATCAGCAGATGATGCCGTGAATGTCAGCGACAACAGAAGTGCGCTATTAAGAATGAAGGGATGTCTCATCATGAAAATATTATTTAGTTTGTATGTCAGTGATGGTTGGCACGACCGATTGCAAACTTATGAATATTTTCCGATATCCGCAAGCTTCTTGCCAATTTTCTTTAATCTTAATAAAACGGCAACGCTTTGTCAATCAATCAGACTTGATTACTTTGCAAAAGTGAGCATTTATTTATTGTCAGCAAATAAAATGCCCAAATCTTTTTATTGGCAATAAATAAATTGTGGTATAAATCAACAGACAAGCGTGTAAATCAATACGGGGTCAATAGGGGGATCCAAGAAATGTAGTCCCCCAAAACTATATGCCTTTTCTTGGTGTAGATGGCAAAAAGTTGCAAATATGACGTTGTATAGCTGGCAAAAAGTTGCAAATCAAGGTTCGTTTTCCTGGCAAAAAGTTGCAGGAGGCTCAAATTCTTTTCCCCGACAAGACTAATCGTCGGATAGTAGTGAGTGGCAACAATGTGGAGTCTGAGAAGGCACTCTATACTTGTCATTCTACATGATGATGTTCATAAAATAGCGTGCATAGTTTTTCGGCCAGACAATTTCGCCCTTACCATATGACAACCTGGCAAAAGTAAATCATAAAAAAGCACGTACGTGAAAATCCCAACGTACGTGCTTTTTCATGAAGTAGTACTTCGATGGCTGATGAAGTAGTACTTCGTTGGCTGATGAAGTAGTACTTCGTTGGGCAATGAGGTATAGCCTCATTTTTCTTCCTACTTTGTCTTCTCCGAAATCCAGTCGCACACCTTCTGGAGCATCTCCTCGGATATCGGTGCTTTGATGGTGCTATATTCCGCGGGCAACCCCGTTTGGCAGGGAAGAAAGAGATGGTTCAGCCCCGGCATTTCAATGGTGGTCACATCGGCATCCTCGGGCATATAACGTTTCCAGTTGGCAAGGTTGGTCTTGCCATTCACCATCTTGTCTTTGTCGCCATTGATTGCCAGCACGGGAATATGCACGTTTTTCAGATAGTCAGCAGGATTGTAGCGCACATGAAAACGATACCAACGCCCCGTTGCCTGCATTTTGTACATGTAGATGGGAAAACGGAAATGGTCGAACTCCACGCCGAGCGTACTGAAATAGATGCTGTCCATGGCATGCCATTTGTCATACGCCTCCTGAAGTTTCACCTCCATACTGTCGCTGTCGGCATACTTATACGCCACACGGAACATCAGTTCGTCAATGGTATTGTAGCGTTTCACATCGTACTCGGGCAGGTTGTAGGCAGCCACCTGACTCTCGTTCTGTTCGATTAAAGCATGCAGACCATCATCACAAAGTCCGGCAAGACTGACCATGAATTTCACATCACCTGAACGTGAAGCAGCTATCGACATGGCAGCACCGCCTTCGCTGTGACCGATGAAGCCCATGCGTGCAGGGTCGATGTCCTTCCGCTTCTTCAACGCCGCAAGGGCAGCAAGACCATCCATTGCGAAATCTTCGGTGGTGGCTGTCTCATAGATGCCAGTCGATTCACCTGTGCCACGATCGTCAAAGCGCAATACAGCAATGCCACGACTGCTCAGATAGTCGGCAATGTCGGCAAACATCTTGTGCCCTGCCATTGTTCCGTCGCGGTCTTGTTTGCCCGTGCCTGAAAGGATGACTGCCACAGGAGCACGCTTCACATCACGGGGAACGGTGAGCGTAGCACCGAACGTGACGGTGTCGTTCTTGAACGTCATGTTCTTGGAAAGATAGTTGCCGCCCTGCGCTGAGCCGGCAGCAACCATCATGAGGAGAGAGGTTATTAAATGTTTCATCATTTCGCTTTCTTGGCTTGTTCCACCATTTCCACCATTTCGTCTTTCAAGGCACTCGGACTTCCCTTATAACCAATCGCCACGAAACGCACATTGCCTTTGGCGTCCACCACGACCTTCATCGGGATGCCCGACACTGTGAATTGCTTCATCACCTGACTGGAAAGCACATCGTTGACCTTAGCGTTCTTTGCCTTGCCGTCAAACACCAGGTGGATGTCCAAGCCTTTCTCCTTCAAGTAAGCCTTAGCCTTCTCCTTATAGTCGGAGATAAATTCCTGCGTGTCGATGAAGAGAAACTCCACGTCCTTGTCGTTCTTATAGTGGTCGGCAGCAGCCTGCATACCCGGCAACGAAGCCTTGCAGGGATGACACCAGTTCGCCCAGAAGTCGATCACATAGACTTTGCCCTTCAGTTGCTTGGAAGAAATCACTTTGCCGTCGGCATCCGTCAGCGACCATTCAGGCATTACGCCTGTGCGCATGTAAGCCTCCACGTCTTTCTGGATAGCCGACTTCTCTGCCGGATTCTTCAACTTCTCCACATAGGCATCAAAGCCATCGGCATTGCCCTGCTCCTTTTCATACAGTTCCTTGAGCATCTGGGTCTGCATCTCCGACACCTGATTGTTATAGACACTCTTCTCAAGCAACGCCTTCAGTTCGGCAGTATTGCCAGCAGCCTTCAGAAGTTCAGCCATGTTGTCGTTGATTTCCGCCCGCTTGTATTGCGCAGCCTTCTGTGCCAACCGGGCATATTCCAACGCTTTGGCAGAGTTGCCGGTATTCTTCAGAATTTCAGAGTAGGTCTCCGCCACAAACCCGTTGATACTCTGGTCTGCCTGATCCGCCCATTCAGACGGCGACAGATACATCATACCCACAGGTCTCTCACCCTTGAGCGCATACATGCGGTCTACAATCTTATTGGCAAAAGGCAACAGTTGGGCATCGGTCTTGTCTTTTCTCAAGTGCGAGATTTCTATCAGTTTATAGAATATCGTGCTGCATCCCGTGAACGAGAGTTTGGAAAGATAGGTGTCGAAATGGTCTGTCTTTCCCTCCATCCAGTCGATAATCATCAGCGTGGTGTATATGGCATCATACCCCTTGCCGAACCTCTGCAGATATAGTTCACGCTCTTCGGTATAAGGGAAGGCACTGAGGAAATCGAGATCATGCTTCTTCATAGCCTCCTGACTGCGATAGTCGAAAGACTCATCGTGCTTCGCTTTCATGGCGAGCAAACCCTGGGGATATTTCTTCATGATGTCAGCCTTCAGCTTGGCAGTTGCCTCCTGGTCGTCTTCCACCATCTGAAGTGCACTCATCAAAGCCTCCTCTGTGCCCACTTTCTGCAAATAGGTCAGAGCATTCTTGATTCGGGTCTCGCAACCGGATATATGAGCTGCGCGTGCAGAAGTGGCAAAGAGCGGTGCATAAGCCACAGACGAAGAAGGATTGTAGGTAATTTCATTGTTCATCCAATAATAGACGATGGTGTCGCTCACCTCTGTGGTCTTCGTGAAATCGATGTATCCGGGAATGGTTCTGCCATACTTCTCAGCACGGATCAGTCCCCAAGCGGCATAGCCACCGGGCCATGGGCGTCCGTCTTCCTTGTTGATCATCGTGCCGAAAGTCATCTTTCCTCCATTGTCCACGATGGTGTCGCACACGAATTTGAACGCCATGAAACCGGTCTTGGCAGCAGGAGTAAAAGAACCCTTCCACACATTGCCCTCGTTCTTCACCACGATGTCGTGCCCCACCCATCGGTTGTTCTCGTAGGAATATGCTATACCCTTGATCATCTGGTTGCCTGTCATGGACGGCAACGGTGTGTAGAGGAGCGTGACAGGTTCGCCTGCCTTGGGAAACTGCGGACTGAAAGTCAGTCGGACATCCTCCTGTGCCATCGCCTTGAAGGCGACGGCCAGAAGGACAGAGAGAAATAAAAGTTTGAGTTTCATTGTTATGTGTTACTAAAAATCATTCGGGATTAGCCTCCAGTTCAGGATTGAGCACACGCTGATAGGCTGGTATCTGAAGAACATAGCGGTTGCTTCCTGGGGCAAGGGTGTAGGTCTCACCAGCCCATTGACGTGTATAGGTCTTGGCGAAGCGGCTGTCGTTCTGCAGGCGGCGCAGGTCATACCAGCGCAGGTTGCGGCAGAAGAACTCGCGGTGACGCTCGTCGATCACCTTCTTCAACGCATCATCGGCATCCGTAGCGGTTTCCTCCACATAGTCGGCAGGTGCGAACCGCTTGACGCGCAACTTGTTCACCCACTGCATCGCTTCCGCAATCTGGTTGTTGCGGGCATAGTATTCTGCCTTGATCAGCATCATCTCGGGAACAGACGGACCGACAGGGCGGTATTGCTTGGCGATATCCGCATAGTAGATGCGACCGCCATCGACGGCATAGGATGTGGCAACAGTCGCCGTTTCGGCTGTCCACTTCTGATAGCGCAGGTCTTTCTCGCCCAACAGGTTGAGAATATCATCACTCAAGTGAAGCATCGTGCAACTCCATTGGCTATTGCTCTGCACGGGCTTCTTCAGGAGAAGGATCTCCTGGTTCTTGATATTGTCGGGCTGTTCCGTTTCATTCAGGTCGTTAACCGTACTGTTCTGCTCCAATGCCAACGTGGCGTACTGGTCAGCCTCTTCATATTTTCCCATCAACAGGTAGGCACGTGCCAACTCGCCATAGGCAGAAGCCTTAGTGGGCAATGTGGTGAAATCCTGTGTGGCGGGCAGAGCGGGGATAGCTTCTGTCAGATCCTTGATAATCTGGTCATACACCTTCTGCACCGAGGCGCGCACCACTTTCTGCGATGTGCTTTGCGTGAGAATGAGCGGCACGCCAAGGTCTGTAGACGCCGTTGCCTCGTTATAGGGTTTGGCATATTGGTTGACAAGCATCAGATAGGCATCGGCGCGGTGCACCTTTGCCTCGGCAATGAGTTCGTCTTTCTCGGCTTGCGTCCCGTCTGTGCAGTTGCCCACTTCGTTGATTACGGTGTTGGCATATGCCGAGGTGTTATACATGGCATTCCAAGCCTCATCCTTATTGTAATAGCCTGTGGCGGGATAGATTTCCGACGACCACATATATGTCTTGGCAAACCATGCATAATAGTCAGAGGTGAAAGAAGAATACTGTCTGCCTCCGTCTTTCACATAAATGTCGTCACTCATGACATCGGGCAGTGCAGACGCTCCCCACCACTGACTGGTATTGTTAAGCAGATATCGGAAGTTCTCCACTTCGTCGGGTACGATACCGCCCTGAGTCTTGATATCGACAAAATCACTGCAGGCGGTGAGTGCTATGGTTGATGCAGCTATGGCTGCTATATTCTTTATTTTCATAACGATGGCGTTCTTTTAGAAGTTAATGTTAAGACTCAGCGAGTATGCCTTGCGGGCAGGCAGGTTGTAGGCACTCATGCCCGACACAAAGTCTGGGTCGTAGCCCGCCTTGTTGGCCTTCCATATAAGTCCGAGATTGCTGACGGTGAGGGCGATGTTGGCACTCTGAATGTGTGCTTTCTTCAGCCATTCGCGGTTCACCTGGTAGCTCAGAGACACTTGTTTCCAACGGATATAGTCGCCCTTCTCCACATTGATGTCCGAATATTTGTAGCGGAAGATGGAATATGTGGAGTATTGGAGCAGGGAGTAGTTGGATGCAGGGAGCATTCCCGGCACATTGGTGGTAGCCTCATCGCCCGGCTCACGCCAACGGTTGGCGATGTCGCTCGACTTGTCCCAAGTCATACGGCGACTGCTTACATACTCCGAGAAGGTAGGCTTGAAGAACTTGCTGCCCGCCTGATAGGTAAACAGGGAGTAGAGCGAGAAGTTCTTCCATGTGATATTGAAGTTGAAACCTCCATAGACGGTCGGTGTGGAATGTCCCACCTCTTTCAGGTCGGCAAGAGACGTGACGCTCTCGTTGAACTTGATTTTCTCCCCATTGTGGTCATACACCATGGTCTGACCATTCTCATCGAGACCGGCAAAACGGTAGGCGAACATCTTGTCGGTGGAATATCCGCCAATCATGCCGATAGAATTGGGCATATAATTGATATAGGTGAGATACTGCTCTTCCTTGAACAGGGGGGTGCTCTGCACCTTGTTCTTGTTCCATGCCAGGTTGCCGGCGATGTCTACGCGCCAGTCCTTGTTCTTATAGGCAGTGCCGCGCAGGTTGAGGTCGATACCGTTGGCATTGATGCCCACGCAGTTGTAGGTCATCGTGGAATTGTAGACATTACCCACAATCGTACTTGAGAACGGGAACGTATAGAGCAGGTCACGGCTGTGCTTGTTGTAGTATTCCACACTACCGCCCAGTCTGTTGTCCAACAAACTGAAGTCCACACCGATGTTGGTGGTGTAGGTCTTTTCCCATCTCAGCTCAGGATTGGCAAAAGAAGAGATGCTGGCACTGGGTTGCTGGGTGATATAGTTGCTGGTGAACGAAATCTTGGTGAACGGATATGCGTCGAGCGAGATGTTTCCGTTCACGCCATAGGTGGCACGCAAGGCGAGGTTGTTCACCCACTTCACGTTCTCCATGAATTTCTCACGGCTAATGTTCCACTTTGCGCCGAACGAATAGAAGGGTTTTGCACGGTACTTGCGGTCCAGACCGAAGTTGTTATAGTCGTCGTAACGCACGCTCGCACTCACATAGTACTTGTCGAGCAGCGTGTAGCCGGCATTGGCAAAATAGGAAAGGTAGCGGCGCTTGCGGTTTACGTTGTTGGGATAACCGCCACCTGTGAACGATTGGTTATAGCCATAGATGGAGGGATAGCTGGAGTTGTAACTGAAGTCTATCTGGGTGTCTGCGATGCCCGTCTCACGGTTGTAGCCCCAGATGGTATAGCCGCCTTGCTCGATATAGGTCTCGCGGAGTTCCATACCGGCAAGTGCATTTACCTTGTGGATGCCGGCAAAGGTATGGTCGAAATTCAGTTGTTCGCGGAATGTCCAGTTCTGGTTCTCGCTCTGCTGCTTGTAAAGGGCGCCGTTTCTGATGCCAAGAGAATTGGTCGTGGCTCCCGTCGCCGTATAGATGTTCATCATATTGCGCATATAATAGGTGTTCTCGTCATACCAGATGGTACCATTGGTGTGACTGCGCTCAATGGCATAAGTGGTAGACGACGACAGTCCGGCATAGATGGGTATCGTCAGGTTGATGTTGGCAGAATAGTTCTCCGTCTTCTGCACGTCATCACGCAATGCCTGCTCCTGCAGATAGTTGTAGGTCCATGACTTATAAGCAGAACTGAGGGTGGAAGTGTATTGGGGATTCAGCATGTCGTAGTCAATGCCATTGCCGTTCTCGTCAGCCACATTGGCATAGGGCATCAGCTGGATCGTACCCCGTGTTCCCACGAGTGTGTTCAGTGCAGTTCCGTTGTTCTTGTATTTGAAGAACGTTCCTGTGAAGTTGGTGGTGAGGGTAGCCCAGTTGAATAGTTTCCAGGAATTGCTGAGGTTCAATGCCAGGCGCGAACCGGAATTGCCCTTGGTGTAAGGATTTTCCTTGGAATAAGAAGCGGAATAGAAGTAAGAAGAGTTGTTGCCGCCACCGCTCACGGAACCGCTGTACTGCTGCGAGTTGGCACGCTGCATGAAGTATTTGCTGATCTGGTCGTGGTTGTTGATGGCACTCAGCTCGCCCACACGTGCGTCATACTGCTCCTGGGTGATGTTGCCGTTCTTCAAGTCCAAAGCCAAGCGCACGCCTTCATTATAATAGGAAGTTGCTCCATAGTATGTGGTCGGTGAACTCTGATAGATGTAGCCCTTGTCCACAGCTTCCTTCTCATAGTCGAGTGCCTGTGCCGAAGTCATCTCGTTCAGATAACCGAGGTCGGGTTTGTCCTGTGTAGTCCATGTGGCTGACACGGAAATCTGCGGCTTCTGTCCGTTCTGTCCTTTCTTGGTCGACACAACAATCACGCCATTGGCAGCACGCGAACCCCAGATAGAGGCTGCTGCGGCATCCTTGAGTACGGTGATGTTGTCGATGTTGTTGGGGTCTATGTTAGAGATGTCGAAGTCGGTAATCACGCCGTCAACCACAAGCAGTGGCATGGATTCGCCTGCCAAAGTGTTCACGCCGCGCACACCCCAACTCCAATCTACGGCACCCATTGTGCGTGTGGAAGAGTTGGCACTCTGCAAGGTGTTGGTATAGTCAAAGGTCTTGTCGCCTGCCAGCACATTCACTTTCATACCGGCCACCTGTCCTTCAAGGCGCTGCACCACGTTGGGTGTAGGCACCTTCTTCAGTTCGCCGGCGCTGATAGTAGCAAAAGAACCTGTGGCACGGTCTTTGGGCAACGACTGATAACCCGTGGAAACGACTTCCACCTCCTGCAGGTTGTGCGAACGGCTGTCGAACGCCACATTGACCGTGGAGCCTGTGCCCACGCTGCGTTCTATGTTTTTCATGCCGACATAGCTAAACCTCAGTTTGTCACCATTGGCAGCCTTGATGCTGTAATATCCGTTGTTGTCGGTCACTGCACCTACATTCTTACCGACCACGACCACCGTGGCACCCACCAATGGTTCGCCTGTTTCATCAATCACACGACCGGTCACGCGGTTGCCATCTATATTTCCTTTGGCATGTTTGCTCTGTCGCGTCACCAAGACATATTGTCCTTTGATTTCATAGTTCAGTCCCGCCTTGGTGCAAATGTCTCCGAGCACGGTCTGCAGCGATGCATTGCTGAAGTTGAGGTCGATCAACTGACCCTCATTGACGGTGTTGCTCTCATACATCACGAACACCTTGGCCTGCTGCTTCACGGCAGCAAAAGCGTCTTTCACGCTGATGTTGTTCTTTTTAATCGTAATGTTACCGTTCGCACTTGCCGCTATGGCATGCAAGGCAAAGGCAAACATCATGGCGAGCGAAGCGAGCCGTGTGCTCCAACTTCCCCGTCGCGAACTTCTTGTGTTTGTCTCTCTTTTCATAAACATGATTATTTATTGGATGTAAATTATATCTATTCGATGACGATCTTCTCTCCGTTCATGCTGAATTTCAGGTTAGACACTTCCTTCAGCAATCCAAGGGTATAGCCCAGTTTCTCGTCGCGGAGAAGTGCTCCCGTGAACTTCCGTTCCTTCACATGAGGCGAGGCAAACTCGAACTCTACCCCATACCACAACGAAAGTTGGTTGACGATAACAGACATCGGCACATCGTTAAATTCATAGATACCACTTGCCCAGGATGTATAGAGCTTGGCATCTACCTTCTGCGGCTGTGGCTCAGCGCCATTGCCAAACACGGCATGCTCACCATTGGTGAGGAAGAGGGTCTTCCCATCTGCGGTCACACCCACCTTGCCAGACTCTACAGTGACCGCAACAGGTTTGCCCGCTTGTGCCGACACATTGAACTTCGTGCCAAGCACGGTCACTTTCGTTCCGTTGGCACATGCTACCGTAAAGGGCCGTTGGTCGTCGTGATGGACATCGAACAGCGCTTCGCCCTTCAACTTCACATCACGCTTGGTTCCTCCAATGGGGTAAACGATTTCCGAACCCGAGGCAAGGGTAATCTCTGTACCGTCGCTGAGTGCTATCTTATAGGTGCTGCCCTCCATGACGCACACCTTATTATATATAGGGCGTGGACTGGGCTTATAGTAGACAATCTTTCCGTTCTTGTTCTCACAGACCACGTTGCCGTGTGCATCCTTCAGTTGCGATGCCTGCTTACCGTCCAGTTCGATGCCCTCGCCATCAGTCAGCGTGATGACGGCACGGTTTTGCGCATCGGCTTGCATCACGGCAGTCAAGGTCGTGGGAGTCTGGTCAAACTGATGGAAATAGATCATCGTGGCAGACAGGATGACAATGACGCTTGCCGCAACTGCCGCTGCCCACATAGCCACACGTTTGCGTTTACGTGCCGCCATACGCATCCGCACGCGGTTCCAAGCCTCATCCTTATTGATGAAAGAAAGGAAATCGGCTTGAATTTCTGTCTTGTGGAGTGAGATAAAGGTGTGTACAATGTCGCTGTTTCGGTCCGACTGCTGCATGAAAGACTTGATTTCTTCCACCTCTTCAGGCGAAACAGTCCGTTCGATGTATTTCTTCAATAAAGATATAATCCTTGTTTCCATGATGTCTCTCTTTTACCCATAAGAGTGGCATCATGAAGATATGGGTGACAAATAAACAGCAAAAACAGCAGAAAAATATCGTTTTCTTTCTTCAAACGACAGAAAGCGACCATAAAGTAGGTTTCCTACTACTGGGGAAAACACTAAAAGAAAGGTATCAACAGCAGAGCGCCATCCTTTCGAAGGGCTTTCATTGCACGACGGAGATGGGTCTTGACGGTGTTTACCGATATGTTCATTTCTTCAGCCACCTGCTTGTAGCGCTTGTCGTAAATGATGATTTCCGTAAGCACCTCATATTCCTTGGGCGACAACTGGCGCAGGGTGGCATGCAGTTTGCGCCGTTTCTCGGCAATCAAGTCTTCCGAAAAACCTTCTTCCCAAGTGGTATAGGCAGATTCTTCCAGGTCTTCAATGTCTTCATACAGGCCTTGCTTCCGGGCATAGGCAACACTCTTGTTCCTCACGGCATAGAACAGATACATTGCCAGATGGCTGATGCCTTGGTAGAGCCGTTTCTCCCAGATGTCGATGAAAAGGTCTTGCACAATGTCTTCCGACTCCAGTTGCCGCTCGGTGAACTGCACAGAATAGATGCACAACGGCTCATAGTAGATGTCGAAGATTTCTTTCAATGCGCCTTCGTCACCTCCCTTTAGCCTGTCCAATAGTCTGTTGTCCCGTTCAATATTTGCTGCCGTCATGGATGTATTGTGTGCCTAACGCTTGCAAAATTAGTGCAAATCGTTGATAACACAAAGGTTATGTCTGATTTTGTTCACTCCCAGATATGTAAAAAGCCACTCTACAGATCACCTGCGGAGTGGCTTGACTTTACTTGAAAAATTCTATCTTAAAGAGAGAGAGAGTCTATATATTTATACATTTCAGGGTCTGAACCTACATAACGCTTCTCAATTTTACCTTCCGGTGAGATGAGAATGAAGGTGGGGAAACCTGATACACCAAACTTGGTGGGGATGCCGTCAGCATTTTCGTTCTTCACCTGTGTCCAGGTCATATCGTGTTGCTTCACGGCAGCCTTCCATTTGGCCTCGGTATCGTTGCAGTCGATGCTCACAATCTCGAACTTGCCGTTCTTGCTCGCCTTGGCATAGCACTCTTTCATATTGGGCAATGCCTTGATGCACCATCCGCACCATGAACCCCAGAAGTCGAGCAGCACATACTTGCCACGCAGACTTGAGAGTTTGAAGTCCTTTCCGTTGATGTCCTTCAATGTGAAGTCGGGAGCCATCGTGCCTTCCGCAGTTTTCTTTTCATTTTCCTTCTGCTGAGCTTGTCTGTCAGCCATTTCCTTGGCAGGCTTGTAATAGGCAGCGAAAGCACTGTTTTGTACAGCAGGTGTAAGCATGTTGATGGCTTCGTTTATATCTTCGCACATCGGAATCAGGTAGCATGTTGCCTCTTCATTGTTATGTGCCTTGATATAATTCAACACAAAGTCTTTCATCTCCTTGCCCACCTCATCGAGCTTAGACTGGGTTTCCTTTGTCAAATTTTCTTTCTCGGCATCGGTCTTCAGGTCTTTAACCTTGCTGTAGTACTCGTTCATCAAGTTGCTGCGCTTGATGATGAAGGGGTCTGTCTGGTCGCAGATAGCATTCACCTGATCATAGAGAGGCGAACCACCGAAGTGATAGTTCTCCATGCTTCCCCACAGTTTCAAGTTCTGTCCAGGCATAGCAAACAGCTGCATATAGGAACTTCTGTCACCGGGAATCATCACATAATAGTTGGCCAGTTCCTTCTTGTTGGCATCGGTGTATTCAAATTGTCCGTCCTTCACACTCACGGTATCCTGCTTCATACCGTCAGCCGTGCGATAGGCGAAGATGATTTTGTCACTCTTGTATCCATCGAGCTTACCCGAGATTTTGATTTGCGCATTGGCGTTACCTGCTGTCAGCATCATGGCTGCAGCGAGGGCTACGGAATAAATTCCCTTTTTCATTTCCTTCTTTTTTGATTGATAATCTCTTTTCATAAGCACGCTTCTTCGTTGCGTGCCACATATATAAGACTCCCAAAACATATTTTGGGGTACGTCGTTTATCTCTTTTTCACATAAAAAGTCTTTTGATAACTTTTCCGACATCCGTACACCTCATCTCTATAATCGTTGACCTTTTTGTTGCAAAACGTGATTTTTAGTTACACTTGTTTAATTATCATGTTTACAGATACCCCATTGGAGGTCTCAAGTGTCTTTAGTATAGACGCATTGATTACACGATAAACCGCAACGAATGAAATCACTGCGGAACTATAAACAATACATTATATCAATATGAAACGTACATGAATGGCTTTCGCCAAAGGGAATGAAAAGGGGTGCCCATCC
>CAVJZZ010000069.1:0-14977 GCA_963654295.1 Lachnospiraceae bacterium
GTGCGCCCTTAGGGACTCGAACCCTAGACCCACTGATTAAGAGTCAGTTGCTCTACCAGCTGAGCTAAGGGCGCTTAGCTCTTGCAATCAGTAACCTTAGTTGTATCGCTGAATTGCGGGTGCAAAGGTAAGGCTTTTCATTGTAAGCGCCAAATCTTTTTCTTACTTTTTTCAAAAAAAATTTATCTTTAGCCTTGTGTAGCAGGCTTTCTATTCGTGCTTGATATCGATAGGTTTTGTTCGTAAGTGATTGGTATTGTGTGGATATGAAAGATGGTGGCGATAAAAGACAACCGCTCCGCACTTTTATAGGCAAGTGCGGAGCGGTTGAAAGTTTTTTTGAGGCAGATTAGATGCCGAGTTTCTTGCGGATGTCCTTAGGTATGGCGTTCTTGTTCACCATAAAGTCCATCGTATTGGCAGCGATAAAGTTCTTGGTCATATACCAGATGCCTTTGTAGTCACCGGTTTCGCCCCAAGAGTTCTTTACCATATAATATTCTTTGCCGTTCTGGTCCTTGGCGATGCCGAAGATGAGCATGCCGTGGTCGTCGGTCAGTTCCCAGTTGTCGAAGCGTTGCTGGCGCATTTCCTGTGTGGGGATTACTTCGGGAACGGTGCAACCCAATGAGTCGAGCACACTTGCCTTCTTGGCAGAAGTGAGCTTGAGCCAGCGTGCCATGTCGCTGCCTGCAAGGCTTTCGGTCTTCTTGGTGTCGATCATGTATGCCAAGCCTTGACGGGTGAAACCGTCTTCACTCACGTCGCCGCCCCATGCGATGGTATAGCCGTTCATCACAGCGTTGTCGATGATACGCATCATGTCGTCCATAGGCACGTTCCAAGACAGCGGGAAACGCCAGTTGTCCTGCACTTCCACGGCGAACGATGTCCAGAATGGATGGTGTGTATAGGATGTGATGCTCACATAGTCATCCCAGTCGAGACCAAGGCTGGCAGCGAATGTCTGGGGAGTGTAGCTCTTGCCCTGATAGGTGAATTTCTCGGGGCAAGCACCGAGATAAGCATCGAGAATGCCTTGGAGTCCCACTTTCCATTGGGGAGAAATCTTCTTGGCAGAACTCTTCGCCACAGCAGCCACGTATGGTTCGAGCAGTGAGAAGAACTCGTTGAAGTTGTTCAGAGAGTCGCCATAGAGCGAGCCGGGGAAAGGCATGGCATCTTCAGGACAGATGCCATAGTTCTGGATAACATAGAGAGGATCGTAGGCTGATCCGCCCTGTGAGAACTGGCAGTCGCCATGGAAACGCACCACCTGTATGGCACGGTCCATATAGGTCTTGTTGGCTACGAACGACTCGCAGAGATCATAGGTCTTGCCTGTCTTCTTGAGAATTTCAGCCTCGAAGAACGAGAGGGTAGAGTAGTCCCAGCACGTACCGCTGCGGTTTTGGTCTTTGATACTTGTAATCTTGTTCTCCTTGACTACTGTGAATACGGGTTTGTTGCTCTTCACAGAATCTTTCTTCTGCTCTGCGTTTGCACCCATGCTCACAAGGGCAAGAAGAGCGATGGCTAAAGTCTTTTTCATTCTTTTCTGTATTGTTTACTGTTATTTACTGTGTTTCTGCCTTTTGCTTAGTCGCGGTTCTCTGCCATGAAGGCTTCCACGTCCTTGGGGTGATAAGGAATGCGGTCTTTGCCGATGAAGCGGCATCCGTCCTTGGTGATGAGCACGTCGTCTTCGATGCGTATGCCGCCGAAGTCTTTATAGGTCTCAAGTAAGTCGAAATTGATGAACTCCTTGCAGTGCCCGCTTGCTTTCCAGTCGTCAATGAGGGCAGGGATGAAGTAGATGCCTGGCTCGTCGGTCACCACAAAACCTTCTTCCAGTCGTCGTCCCATGCGTAGACAGTTGGTGCCGAATTGGTCCAGACGGGGTTGTGTCTCCTCGTCGAAGCCCACATAGCGTTGGTCGAGTGCTTCCATGTCGTGAACGTCCATGCCCATCATGTGTCCCAAGCCGTGAGGCAGGAACATGGCGTGTGCACCGGCAGCCACGGCTTCTTCGGTGTCTCCTTTCATCAGTCCGAGCTCTTTGAGTCTGTCGGTCATTAACTTACATACGGCGAGGTGCACGTCGAAGTATTTCACGCCGGGCTTGGCTACCTTCAAGGTGTAGTCGTGGCAAGCCTCCACGATGGAGTATATTTCCAGCTGGCGCTGTGTGAACTTGCCGCTCACCGGCATGGTGCGCGTGTTGTCGGAGCAATAATTGTTGATAGTTTCTGCTCCGGCATCACAGAGAGCGAGTCGTCCTTCTTCGAGAAGGTTCATAGAAGGATTGCCGTGCATGATTTCACCGTGTTGCGAATAGATGGTGGCAAAGCTTACCTGGGCTCCATATGAGTTGGCGATGCCGTCCACTTGTCCGCTCACGAACTTCTCGGTTACGCCTGGGCGTGTGAGTTTCATGGCTGTGGTGTGCATCTTGTAGCCGATTACGGCCGCACGTTCCAGTTCTTCTATTTCCTGCGCTTCCTTGGTAGAACGCATCTTGATGACCGCCTTGATGAGTGGCATTGATGCCGATTCTTTCTGCTGGTTGGGATGGATGCCGAGCAAGTCGAATATCTGGAGCTTGATATCGTAGCGGTAGGGAGGAAGGAAATGGATATCGCGCTTCTGACGCATGGCATCGTTGCAGATGGTCTTTAGGCTACGCATGGGGGCCGTGCAGGCTACGCCCACAGATTCTGCCATGTCGTGCACGCTCTCTACCGAGCCATACCACACGATGTCTTCTATGTCGATGTCGTCGCCCACGAGGGTCTCGATGTTGTTGTCTATGTCGATAACACCTGCAAGTCCGTCACGTTGCAGACCGAAATAGTAAAGGAAAGAGGAGTCTTGGCGGAAGGGATAATAGCCGTTTGCGGGATAGTTGCACGGCGAATCGTTGTTTCCGAAGAGAATGATGATGCCGCTCTTTACGAGTTTTTTCAACTCTGCGCGTCGGCCTACGTAGGTCTCTTTGCTAAACATAATGACTATATATTATGGTTTGTCTGTAAATTGCTTGCAAAGTTACGCATTATTATGCAGATAATTACTATCTTTGCAGTAAATTTAATGAGTTTTTATGCATATTGATCGCAATACGGGACTGGTGCTTGAAGGGGGAGGCATGCGCGGTGTGTTCACCAGTGGCGTGCTCGACGGATTTATGAAGCACGAACTGTTTTTCCCTTATGTGGTGGCGGTGTCTGCCGGGGCGTGCAACGGGCTTTCCTATATGAGCCGGCAACCGCGTCGTGCCCGCATCTCCAATATTGACTATCTGGCGCGTTATCAATATATTGGGTTGCGTCATTTGGTCACCCAGGGATGTATCTTCGACCGTGAACTGCTCTATGACAAGTTTCCCAACCAACTGCTGCCCTATGACTATGACACCTATTTCTCCAATCCTTCCGTTTTCGAGATGGTCACTACCGACTGTGTGACGGGACGTGCATGCTATCTCACCGAACGTAACGGCAACCGCCAGCGTTTGCTTGACATCGTGCGTGCCAGCAGCAGCTTGCCGTATGTGAGCAAGATTGTGTGGGTAGATGGTGTTCCGATGCTCGACGGAGGCATTGTGGACAGTGTGCCTGTGATGCGTGCCATGGAGCAGGGACACAGCAAAAACGTGTTGGTGCTCACGCGCAACAAAGGCTATCGCAGTGGTGGACGTGATTATAAGATACCGAAATTCATCTACAAGAAATATCCCCGGTTGCGTGTGGCACTGAGTCATCGCATTGAGGCTTACAACCGCCAGCTCGACATGATAGACCAGTTGGAGGAGAGTGGGCAGGTGGTGTGCATCCGTCCGCAGCGTTCGCTTGAGGTGGGGCGTATCGAGAAGGATACCGCCAAGCTCGAACGCCTCTATGAGGAAGGCTTCGAACTCGGCGAGAAATTCTGCGAGGAATATTGGAGGTAGGCTTGATATGCAAACCTGCCACTAACTCGGGTCCGAATTAATGGCAGGTTTGCATGTGCCGGGAGGCACTCCGGGGAAATACGCGGATATTTCTTGTGGGTGATAGAAGACAATTATTTCTTTCTCTCCAATAAATCGGGGCGCAGACGCTTGGTGCGCTCATAACTTTGCTCGATTTCCCAATCCTTGATTTTGGCTTCGTTGCCACTGAGCAGGATGTCGGGCACCTTCCATCCCTTATAGTCTGCGGGGCGTGTGTAGATGGGGGCGGAAAGCATGTCGTCCTGGAAACAGTCGGAGAGGGCGCTTTGTTCGTCACTGATCACGCCTGGGACCAAGCGCACGATAGCGTCTGCCATCACTGCGGCGGGCAGTTCGCCTCCTGTGAGCACATAGTCGCCTACGCTGATTTCACGTGTGATGAGATGGTCGCGCACACGTTGGTCGATGCCCTTGTAGTGGCCGCAGAGGATGATGATGTTCTCTTTCATCGACAAGTCGTTAGCCACATGCTGGTCAAACTGCTCGCCATCGGGCGAGGTGAAGATAATCTCGTCGTAGTGGCGTTCGGCTTGAAGTGCAGAGATGCAGCGGTCTATAGGCTCGCACTGCATCACCATGCCTGCGAAACCTCCATATGGATAGTCGTCTACGCGCCTCCATTTGTCAAGTGTGTAGTCGCGCAGGTTGTGCAGATGGATTTCTGCCAGTCCCTTTTTCTGTGCTCTTGCCAGTATGGATTCATTGACAAAGCCCTCAAGCATTTCGGGCAATACGGTGATGATGTCTATTCTCATGATGGTGTATTATTCCTTTACGATTTTCTTGTGGTTCTTGATGTATATGCCTTTGGGCAATGCCTGTAGGTCGGTGCCGAGAGGCGTTCCGCCGAGCGTGTAGATGCGGTTGTCTTCAATGGCGTCGCAGTGTGTGTGACTGATGCCGCTCGCCACGTCTGCCACATAGTCGAACGTGATGTTGCCGTCAGCATTCTCGGTGATGTTCTTCAGGGCGAAGTTGGTCTTGCCGTTGTTGTCGCTTGTGTAGAACAGGAAGTTGGGCAGCGCTTGTTCGTCGGTGAGGCTGGTGACGCGGCTTTGACTCTTGTCGGAGAATGTGTCTCCGCGTGTTTGTGATAGCACTTGTGCAGTGTTTTGCACAGCACTGTTCTTGTCGCAGAGCATCAGTCCGTCAGCCGGTATCACTGCCATGCGAGGATGTCCGAGCGTGTTGTTCACGGTGTTGTTGGTCGATACGTTTTGCAGCACATTGAAGATATCGGCGTCATATTCCACATGATAGGCGAGCATGCCGTGTCCCAGATAAGTGGTGCTCCTGTCCCACTTGCTGTTCTGTATATTCTCCATCACGATGCACTCCTGTTCGTTGCCTTTGGCGTTGACTACCTTGTACGCCTTGCCTCCCTCAATGAGCGGCTGCAATGTGTAGTTGCCGCTGGGCTGCGTGGTGAGGTCTTCTATCTTCTGCCATCCCATCAGTTCCTTTTCAAAGGCGGTATAGGCTTTAGGCGAATAGCTGTTTCCCACGAAATTGCCGAGGTCCATCAAGTCCCAAAAACCCATCGCCTGATTGTTGGCGCTATAAGCCGCGGTCGTATTTTTCGTGGCATAGATGTCGGGTAGGCCGAGACAATGAGAGAACTCGTGACAGAAAGTGCCGATGCCGTTGATCTGCATCGTGGCATTGCCTGTGGTGGGGTCATTGCCGTTCATCTCGTTGTTTACACCGTAGAGGCATACGCGTTTGCCGTTGTAGGTACCACCATCAATGGTACCGCTTCTGGGCCAGATGCAGTTGGAAGTATTTTTGCCATAGTTCTCGCCCCATCCGGCATAGATGATGTAGACAAGATCCACAAATCCGTCATTGTCTTGGTCGTATTTCGAGAAGTCTACACCGGCTTCGTTCGCTTTCTTGCATACTTCTGGCACAAAACGGTCCATATGGTCGTTGGTTCCTCCTCCATAATAGCTGTAGCCATAATCGAGCGTGACGGGACCATAGATGTCGAACTGTGGAGAGAACTGACCGTCGCTCATGTCGGAGAAATACTGCTTGACGCTGCCGTAGTTTCTGCTCACGGAACCATAGGACGACGGTATGCTGCCTGTGGCGTTGAGATACTGCTCGAAAATGTTCTTGGCACCGATGCTGGTGGAAACACCATTGATGTCTTCGGTGTCGTGAAACTTCATGTCGGAGAACTGTGCGAGGATCACCAATACCTTGGGCGATTGGCTATAGGCAGTAGAGAAATGAGTGTAGCTTCTTTTCCCTGTGGTCGTTGCCCGCGTGCTGACAGACATTTCCTCAGCTTTTCGTGTGAGCAGACTTTTGTCCTGCTTTTCTGCAGCTGCCTTCTCTGCCATGTTGCGCAGGTCTGCCTCATGGGCGATGAGTGTGGTCGGAGTGATGGTGCCGTCTGCACTGATGTCGGCTATTACATAGTCATTGCCTTGGCGCACGATGACCACGCCGTCGGTGGTCGTCGTATAATGGAAAAACTCATCACCGTGGTTGACGATGAATAGGGTGGTCCCGTCACTTTGCTTTATCTCGAAAGGAAATGGCCATGCTTTGGCTGCCCATGTGGAGCTGGCTGCCGAATAAGCCAGTAAGAGGGAAAAAAGAAGTCGTCTCATATATTTTTCTTGAAGTAATATTGTCCTTTGTTCTTGGTCTGTCCTGCGAACGAAATGGCGTGTGCAGGACAATGGTGGTAGCAGTTGAGGCAGGTCATGCAGCTGCCGTTGTGCTTCCATTGCGGCGTGTGCGGGTCATTGTCGCACGTGATGTCGCCTGTGGGGCATACCTTCTCGCATATCCGGCAGTGAAGACAGCGTGCGCGGTCTACGCTAAACCGCTTGTCTGACACCCAAAACCGGTTGAATACATCGGCTACGATTCCGCTTTTCACTCGTGCCATCGTTCCGATGTCGAGCTTTCTCATGTCGCCGGATTTGCGTGCAACGATGTCTGGAATAATGTTGTTCAGCCGCTGCTGGGATGTTGCAATCTTCTGTCGGGTCTTTTCCGGGGCGTCTACGTCCATGAAGGGCAGTCCGACATAAGTCTCGGGCATGACGAGCGACCAGACGTTGGAGAGTTTCATTCCGTGCTCAGACAAGTCCTCTTGCAGGATATCTATAGTCCGCCCGATGTCGTCACCGGCAGTGCACAGTGCATACGCGAAATGCCCGTCGGCGTTTTCTATGCTTAACTGGTGCAGGAAGTTGCGGTAGAGCATGGGTGGCCGCCAACAGTGCACAGGGAAACAAAACCCCAACCGTTCGCCTGGAGAGAGCGAAAAGTGATGTCCCAAGAACTTCGAATCAGTGATGTCAATAAGTTCTTCGCCTGTGGCTTCCGCTATTTGTTGCGCAGCCCAAAGTGTGTTGCCCGTGCAAGACAGATAGAATATCATGTTGCAAAATTACACAATTTAAACGACAAAAGCGGGAATGGCAGAATTTATTAGGGGAAATATTTGTTATATTACGCCGAAAGATGTAATTTTGCATCACGAAAGGAGTAACCAAAAGGTCGTACCAGTTCGATCGGGATACTCATCAAATAAATCAGAAAAACCGGGATGACTTCTCTTGTCAATGGCGGGCCACAACCTTCGGGTAGCTGCAAAGCCGGTGGATTACAAAGGCGGAGAGCTCTCAAATCATGTATGACTCGGAGTTTTCATCACATCATTGGTACGACCTCCTTTTTATTTATTCTAAATACAACTTAAGCATATGTTCTCAGGCATTGTAGAGGAGATGGCGACCGTTGTCGGCATCCGCAAATATCAGGAAAATATTGATTTTACACTCACCTGTTCTTTCGTGGACGAACTGAAGATTGACCAAAGCGTCGCGCATAACGGCGTCTGTCTGACTGTGGTGAGTATTGAAGACAACTCTTATACCGTGACCGCCATGAAAGAAACCCTTGACCGCAGCAATCTCGGATTGCTCCGTGAGGGCGACCATGTGAATGTGGAACGCTCGATGATGATGAACGGACGGTTGGACGGACATATCGTGCAGGGGCATGTGGATGAAACGGCAAGATGTGTGGCTATGGAAGATGCGGACGGCAGCACTTACTTCACTTTCGAGTATGATTTCGACAAGAACATGGCGAAGCGCGGCTATTTCACGGTAGACAAGGGAAGCGTGACCGTCAATGGGGTCTCGCTCACGGTGTGCAATCCTACTGCCAGCACCTTCCAGGTGGCCATCATCCCCTATACACGCGAGAATACCAACTTTTGTGATGTGAAGGTGGGAACTGTCGTGAACCTTGAATTTGATATTCTCGGCAAGTATATTGCCCGATTGAAGGAACTGGATGCATAGTGCCCTGTGAACGGGGATATGCAAAAAGGCGGAACGGCTTGATAGGGTTCAAGCAGTTCCGCCTTTTGCGTATGCTGTAGGTATGCTTATTGCTTCAAAAGGAATGCTTTGAAATCGGCAAATGCCTTGCTCATCTCTACGCTTTGCTTCTTGCCTTTCATGAAGGCAGCCAAGCGTGCTGGTATTTCCACTTCGCCTCCGATGGCAGCTTCCACGGTGTCTTTGAACTTCGCAGGATGTGCGGTCTCGCAGAACACGCCTGTTTCGCCGGCTTCCAATCCTTCTTTCAATGCCTCGTAGCCGCAGGCTCCGTGCGGGTCAAGGATGTAACCGTTGTCCGCATAACATTCTTTCATAGCCTTGCGGATTTCTTCATCACTGAATGTGGCTCCACTGATGAACGATGAGATGCGGCTGTGGTCTCCCTTGTAGAGGTCGATGATGCGTGCGAAGTTGCTCGGGTCGCCCACATCCATGGCATTGGCAATGGTCTGCTTGCTGGGCTGTGGGTTGTATTTGCCGGTCTTAAGATAGTTGTAGAAGATGTCGTTGGCATTGTTGGCGGCGATGAAACGCTTGATGGGAAGTCCCATTTCGCATCCGAACAGGGCTGCCGTGATGTTTCCGAAGTTGCCGCTTGGCACACATACGACGAGCTGGTCTGCCTTGCCTTGCTTCTTCATCTGTGCGTAGGCATAGAAATAATAGAATGCCTGTGGCAGGAAGCGTGCTACGTTAATCGAATTGGCAGATGTCAACTTCATGTGCTTGTTCAGTTCTTCGTCCATGAAAGCGGATTTCACAAGTGCCTGGCAGTCGTCAAACACACCGTCCACCTCGATGGCTGTGATGTTCTGTCCGAGTGTGGTGAACTGGCTTTCCTGTATCTTGCTCACCTTGCCTTTCGGGTAAAGCACATAGACGTGTATGCCTTCTACGCCGAGAAAGCCGTTGGCTACTGCTGATCCTGTGTCGCCACTCGTGGCTACGAGCACATTCACTTCTTCTTTTCCCTCCTGACGGATGAAGTATTGCAGCAGTCGTGCCATGAAGCGTGCACCCACGTCTTTGAAGGCAAGTGTGGGACCATGGAACAGTTCAAGGGAATAGATCTGGTCGGTCACTTTGACAGCGGGGCAGTCGAACTGCAGCGTGTCATAGACAATGCGCTTCAGATCGGATGCTTCCACATCCTCGCCGAAGAAAGCGTCTGCCACGGCGTAGGCAATCTCTTGGAACGACATCTCGTCGATATGGTCGAAAAACGCTTGGGGCAGTTTCTTGATTTGCTCGGGCATGTAAAGTCCGCGGTCTTCTGCCAGTCCCTTGACCACTGCTTTGTGCAGGTCGGCAATGGGGGCTTTCTGGTTTGTTGAGTAATATTTCATGTTTTTTCTTGCTTTGGATGATACTTTTATTCAATGGCCATAAAGGCGTTCATAAACTCTTGCAGTTGTAGCAGTCCGTAGCTACCGCTCACGCAGCTCACTTCATCATACTGCTCTACACTGTCGGGCTTGATTCCTGGATACCAGATGGCAAACGGCACAGGCTCCTTCACGTGTATACGCAGTTCTACGGGTGTGGGATGGTCGGGCAACACGGCGATGCAGACAGGTTCGTTCCATGTCGACACCTCGTCAAAGATTGGCTTGATGAGGCGCTGGTCCAGATTCTCGATGGTCTTCAGTTTAAGCTCCAGGTCTCCGTCGTGGCCGGCTTCGTCGCTTGCTTCTACATGCAGATACACAAAATCATCTGTTTTCAGTGCTTCGATAGCAGCCTGCGCTTTGCCTTCATAGTTGGTGTCTGAGAGACCGGTGGCACCTTCGACAATGATATTGCGGAGTCCGGCATAGTGCCCGATGCCACGGATCAAGTCGACAGCTGAGATGACCGCACCGCGCTTGATTTGCGGATACATCTGTGTGAGTGTGAGCATGTGCGGACGATAGCCTCCGCCCCATGGCCAGATGAGATTGGCTGTGCGCTCTCCCTGTTCGTGTCTTTTCACATTGAAAGGGTGCTTCTCCAGCAAATCTTTGCTCTTGAGGATGAGGTCGTTCATCAGGTCTGCGGTCTCCTGAGCCGTGAGATGACCTTCTTCTACAGGTGCATCCTCCATGGGCTTCACCAGTAATGGCATCCATTCCTCGTTGGGATGGTCGTGGGGTGGGGCACACTCCACATATTTGCTGCCGCCCTTGATGATGAGCAAGTGGCGGTATTGTATGCCTGTGACAAACTTCACGCGGTCGGAACCTAAATGCTCGTTCAGGTATTCTATGAGCACCTTCGCATCTTCCGTTTCCAGGTTGCCGCCGTTGTGGGTGATGATGCGCCCGTTGTCTACATGGATGATGTTGCAACGCATGGCCAAGTCGGTGGGCTCCATCTCATAGCCGATGCTTGCCGCTTCGAGCGGACCGCGTCCTTCGTAGACCTCGTTCTGGTCATAACCCATAATCGAACTGTTCGCCACCTCGCTGCCAGGATGAAATCCGTCGGGAACAGTAATCAGTCTTCCTGTTTGTCCCTCGCGGGCTATCTTGTCCATGTAGGGGATGTTTGCATACTGCAACAATGTCTTTCCGCCAAGGCGTTCCACGGCATGGTCTGCCATGCCGTCGCCCAAAATGATGATGTGTTTCATAATCTCTCTTACGCAGTTTGTGTTATATGTTGGCAATCGACATAATGTTGGCGAATACGCCGGCGGCAGTCACGCTTGCACCGGCACCATAGCCCTGGATGAGCATTGGGTATTCTTTGTAGCGTTCGGTGGTGAGCAGCACGATGTTGTTGCTGCCTTCAAGATTGAAGAATGGACTACTGTGTTCTACGGCCTTGAGTTCAACACTCATCTTGCCATGGTCCATAGTGGCCACAAAACGCCATTTCATGTTGTTCTTTTCCAGTTCCTTGCGGCGGCTTTCGAAGTCGGCATCAAGGGCGGGCAGTTTCTTCCAGAAGTCTTCGACGCTTCCGTCGAAATATTCATCGGGCACAAAGAGATGCTTCTCCACATCTTCCTGTTCTGCCTTGTATCCGGCTTCACGCGTCAGGATGACAAGTTTGCGTATCACGTCTTTGCCGCTCAGGTCGATGCGCGGGTCTGGCTCGCTGTATCCTTGCTCTTTGGCTCTTCTGACAGTCTCGGAGAAAGAGACGTTGGCCGATATCTCATTGAAGATGAAGTTGAGGGTGCCGCTCAGCACGGCCTCTATCTTCAGGATCTTGTCGCCCGAATTGATCAGGTCGTTGATGGTTCCGATAATGGGAAGTCCGGCACCCACGTTGGTCTCATAGCGGTATTTCACGCCACGGGAAAGGGCTGTCTTCTTCAGTTTGATGTAGTTGTCATAGTCGCTCGATGCTGCAATCTTATTGGCAGCCACGACACTGATGTTGTTTTCCAGGAAGGCTTGATACAGTTCTGCCACTTCCTTGCTGGCTGTACAGTCGACAAACACGGAATTGAAGATGTTCATCTTGAGGATTTCATTCCGCAGACGTGTGTTGTCGCTTGGTGCGGAATTCTTAAGCTCTTCTTTGTAGTTGTCGAGGTTCAAGCCGTCGCGTGAGAAGATTGCATTGCGCGAACTGGCAATGCCCACCACGTTCAGTTTCAGGCGACTCTTCTCCAATAAGGTTTCGTATTGGTCGCGGATCTGTTCGATAAGTTTGCCACCCACAGTGCCCACACCGCAGATAAACAGGTTGAGCACTTTGTATTCTGAAAGGAAGAACGAGTCGTGGAGCACGTTGAGTGCCTTGCGCAGTGACTGTCCGTCCACAACGAACGAAATGTTCGTCTCTGAGGCTCCTTGGGCACAGGCGATGACGCTGATACCGCTTCTTCCCAATGTGCCGAAGAGCTTGCCGGCAATACCCGGCGTGTGTTTCATGTTTTCACCGACAATGGCAATACATGCAAGCCCTTGTTCGGCGTGCATGGGGAACATGGCACCAGTTTCTATCTCTTTTGAGAATTCCTCGTTGAGCACCTTCACCGCTTCTTCTGCGTCAGAGTCCTTCACACCGATAGAAGTAGAGTTCTCCGATGAGGCTTGCGACACGAGGAAGACACTGATGCCGTTCTCGGCAAGGGCTGTGAAGATGCGTCGGTTCACGCCAATCACACCCACCATCGACAGACCGGTCACGGTGATGAGCGTCGTGCCGCTGATACTTGAGATACCTTTGATGGGCTTGCGGTCGTTCTCTATTTTGTTCTTTATGGTTGTTCCGGGTGAAGAGGGGTTGAAGGTGTTCTTCACCAGGATGGGGATATTCTTGATGCATACGGGATAGATCGTGGGCGGATAGATCACCTTGGCACCGAAGTTGCAAAGCTCCATGGCTTCTACGTAGCTCAGCTCGTTGATGGTATAGGCTGTCTTGATGACCTTGGGGTCGGCAGTCATGAATCCGTCTACGTCTGTCCAGATTTCCAGTTGTTTGGCATCGAGAGCTGCTGCGATGATGGCTGCTGTGTAGTCGCTGCCGCCGCGGCCGAGGTTGGTCGTCTCTCCAGAGGTGATGTCTTTGCTGATAAAGCCCGGTACGAGCGAAATGCGGGGCAGGTCTTCAAAGGCTTTTCTCACCAATGATGCGGTTGTCTCGCTTGCCAGTACACGTTTCCCGTTTTTGTGTTCAGTCTTGATAAAGTCTCTTGAGTCATACCATTTGGCTCCCTTGATGAGCGTGGCGACAATATTTGAGCTCAACCGCTCACCGTAACTCACGATGGCGTCTTGTGTCTTCTCGCTCAGGTCGTGGATGAGATACACACCGAAATAGATGCTCTTCAGCTGGTCGAGCAGGGCGTCTACGGTGTTGAACAGGTTTACTCTTTTCTGGTTGTCGGTAATGATGGAGTCGATCATCTTGTGGTGGCGGTCTACCATGGCGGCAAACTCATCTTTCCAGCGCTCGTCTCCTTCGAGGGCAAGTCGTGCGGTAGACAGCAATTTGTCTGTGATACCGCCGAGGGCACTCACCACAACAACAATCGGTTGTTTCTTTGCCTCGTCCTCGACAATGTGTTTCAAACTCAAAATACTCTTTACGGAACCAACGGACGTTCCGCCAAACTTTAATACTTTCATTCGCTTTTGCGTTTTATTGGTTTACATTACCCCGAAACAAACGGGGGATTAACTTAAGGTCGTGCGCATCTTGTCTGTCAGCCGCCTAAACTCTAAACGTTCAGTTGCCCCGATACGGAGGGGGTACTGCCCGTGTCTGTTGTCGTGCGACTGTCTGCTGTCGGTGTGCAACAATCTAAATCGGGGGCAAAAGTAATAAAAATATCATAAACGCAAACATATTCTGTCGTATTTCTGTATTTCTGTGGCAAAGGACGATGTTTTTTGAGGTTGTCTGCTCCTATTTGTAATGACGGGCAGGGCAGAATGTGATTTTTCTCGGCAGGGTAGGGGTTACTTCAAAGTTTTATTCTTAAATTTGCACGCTATGGATGAAAGGGACGTGGCGTATGGGCATGCAGAATGTCATGCCTGCCGAAAGAATGTGCCGCTCCGTAAGTGCACTATATAATAAGGTGTATAAAGAACATAGAACAAATTTAACGCAAAGATGAATAAACAACACGCAAAATTAATCCGTGCCATGGTGGATTTCGACAAGGGTGATGTGGCACGCATCCAGCACTTCATCAAAGTACATGACTTCGCCGTGGCTATTGCCCGGTTGGAAAATGTCGATGAAGATACATGCTTTGTCTTGGAGACGGCAGCCATCCTTCACGACATAGGCATCCATCCGAGTGAGGAGAAATACGGAGACTGCTCAGGCAAGCACCAAGAGGAACTGGGACCGGCTAAGGCTGAGCAGTTGCTGCATCGTTTGGGCGGTTATACCGATCGGCAAGTGGAACGGGTGTGCTTCCTCATCGGACATCATCACACCTATCGTGGTGTCGAAGGGTTGGACTGGCAGATACTTCTTGAAGCTGACTTTCTGGTCAATGCCTATGAGGACAGTCTGAATGAGAAGGCAATACGCACGTTTGAGCAGAATGTCTTTAAGACGGAGGCTGGGAAACAGCTTTTGGAAACCATGTTTGCATTGTCGTAAAAACGCAGCCTCCTGCAGGTTGCAAACATTGACTTAACCTCATCCGCCCACGAGTATAACCTCATCCGCCCACGAGGGTATACCTCATCCGCCAACGAGGGTATACCTCATGGGCACTTGAGGTAGTACCTCATTATCCAACGAGGTAGTACTTCATTGCCTAACGAAGTAGTACTTCATTGCCCAACGAAGTACTACTTCATTTTTTTTGCCCATATAATCCATAAAGCGCCAAGGTCGACGCGGGGACGCGTCGACTACTACGTTTTGCGCTTGATTTGCGCATCAGAAGCGCATCGGCGTAGGAGGCGCGGCGCCCCCGCCGCAGCCCTTGTGCTTGTTCGAAGCGCATGAGATATGCGTGACAAGCATTTCAAAAGCCCAGGGTCGACGCGGGGACGCGTCGACTACTACATTTGCGCCAAACAAGCCCCCGCATCATATATCCCATATAATATAATAAGGTATTCCCCCACCCACACCACCCAAAATATTAAACGAATGTTAAAAACCAAAACAAATTCCTCGTAAAACTTGCTTGGTATCG
>CAVJZZ010000070.1:0-14662 GCA_963654295.1 Lachnospiraceae bacterium
AGTTGGAGAGGTGGCGGAATTGGTAGACGCGCTACTTTGAGGGGGTAGTGAAAATTGTTTCGTGGGAGTTCGAGTCTCCTCCTCTTCACAACTTAATGCGGCAATAGCTCAGTTGGTAGAGCACAACCTTGCCAAGGTTGGGGTCGCGAGTTCGAGTCTCGTTTGCCGCTCTTTTTATTATTTTTTTTGAGAAACATAGAATCAAGATGAACTTATACTTGAGATATTTCAATAATGAAACTTTAGTTCACACTGTAGAAGAAGCTCTCGATTTCCTGCACGGCATCAGCGAAATAGTCGTTACGCCGGAAATGGAGAATGAAATAAGAGATTATGCGGATAGCGATGTGTTCTATCCAAAGCGCTATAAAGTGCGTCCCCGCGTATATTTTATTATCATCAAGACCGAAGCACGCACCATGCTCGACTTCAAGCAGAAGAAGGCCTTGCGCTCAAATGCCCCCGCAGTTAGTGCTCCCCAGGAGAAGCGCGACAACGTGTCTTCATTGATGGCACGCCTCAATGAAGAGAAGGCTGGATGGTATGAGGGTTCCCTCGAATTCAAGCGCGTGGTGATGATACCGGCTACAGGCAAGTTTGAATATCGTGACACACTCTTTGTGGCACGCTGCAAAGCCATGTCAGGAATGGAATGTTACGACCGCATTGTGGAACACCTGCAAGGCATCGTAGATGGCAGAAGCCAGTTCCCCTCTGCCAAAGGCAAGAACTTCCGTTTCAAGTATTTGGGAGCTTGGCGATAAACAAACGACAAGGCGACTGCTATGAACAAAGTGATGTTAATCGGAAACGTCGGGAAAGAACCCGAGGTGAAATACTACGAGGCTGACCAATGCGTCGCCTCGGTGTCGTTGGCTACGACAGAACGTGGCTACACACTCTCGAACGGCACAAAGGTGCCCGACCGCACCGATTGGCACAACGTGTTCTTCTGGAAAAGCTTGGCAAAGGTAGTGGAGCGCTATGTGCACAAGGGCGACAAACTCTATGTGGAAGGACGCATACGCTACCGTTTCTATGACGACAAGAAGGGACAGCGCCGCAACGTGACTGAGATATGGGCTGACAATGTAGAACTCCTCACCCCACGCAGCCAGTCTGCCGCTCCCGAACAACCTTCAGCGTCAACCAAGACACAGCAGCAGGCTGCTGCCGACGGCGCAAACAATTTACCATTCTAAAGTGGACTTATCATATATCATATCGACATTTGGCGAGGTGCATCTGATGCCCCTCACATGGAATATCGTCATAGCAGCCGCACTGGCTGCTTTGTTGCTTTTGGCTTCGGCGTTTGCCAGCGGTTCAGAAATTGCTTTTTTCAGTCTGTCACCAACCGATCTCAATGAACTTGAGCCCGAGCGCAACAGCAAGGACAAGAGTATTGTGCAACTTCGTGAAGACAGTGAACGGACACTTGCCACTATCTTGATTACCAACAATTTCGTCAACGTGATGATCATCATGGTGTGCAACTATGTGTTTGGCAATCTCGTGGACTTCGGCAATGCCGTCGTGCTGCAGTTCCTCTGCATCACGATATTGCTCACCTTTCTGCTTCTGCTCTTCGGCGAAATCATGCCGAAGGTGTACAGCCGACAGGCTCCGTTGAAGTTCTGCCGCATGGCTGTGCCTGGAATACTCTTCTGCCGCAAACTCTTCTGGCCCATAGAAACCATCCTTATCAAAAGTGGTATCGTGGCAGAGAAATTCATCAAAAAGGAAAACCACGTGCTCAGTGTGGATGACTTGGAACAGGCACTCGAACTCACAGACAAGGACGACATCAAGGATGAACAGACAATGCTCAAGGGAATCATACGCTTTGGCGACGAGACCGCAAAAGAGGTGATGACCAGCCGACAGGACATTGTCGACGTGGACATACGGAGTCCGTTCTCTGAAGTAATCAAGTCGATCGTGGAAAACAATTATAGCCGCATCCCCGTCTACCAGGACAATACCGACAATATACGTGGCGTGCTCTATATCAAAGACCTGTTGCCACATCTCGGAAAATCGGATTCGTTCAGATGGCAGAGCTTGATACGTCCACCTTACTTTGTGCCGGAAACCAAGAAGATAGATGACCTGCTCCGCGATTTCCAGGAGAATAAGGTGCATATCGCCATCGTAGTAGATGAGTTTGGCGGTACAAGCGGATTGGTCACGCTGGAGGATATCCTGGAGGAGATTGTCGGAGAGATCAACGATGAATATGACGACGACGAGGTGACCTATACCAAGCAGAGCTACAACACGTATGTGTTTGAAGGCAAAACGTTGTTGAGCGACTTCTGCCGCATCCTCAACATAGAAGACGGAACATTTGACGAGGTGGAAGGAGATGCAGATACCTTGGCTGGACTGTTGCTCGAAATCAAGGGTGACTTCCCGAGTATCCATGAGCGTATCACCTATAGGAACTTCACTTTTGAGATTGTGGCTATTGAGGAACGCCGCATCAGCAGGGTAAAGGTGGTGGTAGACCCCACTACGGCAGACTCAAAGAACGGAGACAAAAAGAACTGACGCCATGCCTCTCATTTCCATTGAAGAAATCAAACCCGGTGTCAAGTTAGGATTATGGCGCATGGAACCCTGTGCAGCCGATATGCTGAAGCGTTATCCGACGTTTGCCGATTTGGTAGACGACAAGATGAAGCCGAACCAACGAATGCTTGAAAGGTTGTCGGTGGCTGCTTTGGTTCGAGAAATGACAGGATGCGACACTCCACGCATAGAGCATCTGCCCAACGGGGCACCGACATTTGACGGCTATCACATCAGTATCAGTCACACGCGCGGCTTTGCTGCCGTTATCTTGTCAACTGAACATGAGGTGGCTGTCGACATTGAATACCCATCGGATAGGGTGGAGCGCATTGCTTCCAAGTTTATTCGCCCGGATGAACAAGCAGACTCAATAGAGCGGATGCTGGTGAATTGGTGTGCCAAGGAAACGGTATACAAACTGCTGAACAGCGAAAATCTACATTATTTCGACATGCGCGTGCTTCCGTATGAGATAAGAAATACGGGTACACTCTGTGTGGAAAACTTGAAAAGGTCGTGTTTGGTCAATGTGGTCTATCGCCAAACAGGAGACTACTTCATTACTTTTTCTTGTCTTTCGCCAATTTCTTGAGCCGCCGCTTAGCTTCAGGATTATCAGGATAAAGTTTTAAGGCTTTCTCGTAGTTGGCGATGGCAGCATCCGGCATGTGTTCCTTTTCACATTCCTTGCCCAATACGACATATTCCACAGATAGCTTTTTCAAGAATTCATCACGCTCCGCAAGCGCTTCTTTCAAGGCGGTATTTTCTTCGCGCAGCGTATTGACAACATTCAACTTCTTTCTGATTAACCGCTTTGCCTGAGGCTTTTCTATATCATAGCGGCTGTGGATGGCAAGGAAGAAATTGCGCAGACATTCGTCCATGTCACCCTTGTCGAAAGCCTGTGCCGCCTGACTGTATTCTATATCTGCCTTAGACTCGCTCAGTGCCTTGTTGATGAGAGACGTATCATTATAGGTACGCGCGAAGTTGCTCACCTCAGACTTGACAAACACATCACTTCTGCGGATAGGTTCTGCCAGACTGATGCCTTCGAGACTCGTGCAACGGCTCAGAGCCACATAGGTCTGACCGCTGGCAAAGACACCGCTCGAAAAGTCTATCTTCACACTTTTGAACGTGAGCCCCTGACTCTTGTGCACAGTTATCGCCCATGCCAGTTTCAACGGGAACTGAACATACGTGCCGAGTTCTTCCTCGTCAATCTTCTGTTCTTTCTCGTTATAGGTGTATTTCACATTGCTCCACGCTTCCCTCTCCACATCAAACTCCTGACCGTCCTCAGTATCCACGGTCAAGATGCCGTCTTCCTCCGATATGCCGGTGATGACACCCAGCGTGCCGTTCACCCAACGTTTCTCCAAGTCGTTCTTGATGAAGAGCACTTGTGCGCCTACTTTTAGCTCCAGCTCCATAGGCACCGGCAAACTGTTTTCGGGGAATTCGCCCTTGATTTGTCCATAGAAAACAGACGGATTACCGGGCAGTTCATCGAGTTTTCCCTTATTGATATAGTCTACCGTGTCACGTTTTGTAGACAGCGTGATGCTCAGTTTGTTGCCATTGGACCCTAACTTGGCTCCTACCTGTCGGTTGAGCACATTGAGTTCACCCAAGCTCACCTGGTTGGTTCTGATATGGTTGAGAATGTTGACGAACTCGCGGTCGGTCTGTCTGTATACCTTGGTAAGTTCGATGCTTACCAGGCGCATCTCACGAAACACATGTGCATCGAAGAAATAGCACGACGGATAGAACTGGCGAAGCAGCTGGCGGTCTTCCTCTTTGACCACAGGTTCCAACTGGAAGATATCACCCACAAGCAAGAGTTGCTTGCCCCCGAACGGTTCGCGCATATTTCGTGAATACACACGAAGCACCTTGTCGATAAAGTCGATGATGTCGGCACGCACCATACTGATTTCGTCGATGATGATCAACTCCACCTCTTTGATGATCTTACACTTTTCCCTGTTGTATTTCAGGGTATCTCTGATATTCTTCGGCGTATAGCGTGAGTCGTTGGGGAGTAGGGGATAGAACGGCACTTTGAAGAAACTGTGTATTGTGCTTCCATTCACGTTGATGGCAGCGATACCAGTAGGCGCAAGCACAACAGCCTTCTTCTTGGTATTCTTGAATATATAGCGCAAAAAAGTAGATTTACCCGTGCCCGCCTTTCCGGTAAGGAAAAGCGAGCGGCGGGTAAATCTTATCAACTGAATTGCGGCTTGCAATTCTTTGTTTTCAAGGTCTATATATTCTTCCAATGATCTTTCGTGTGGACGTTAGAAATCGTCTAATGTCATTTTCTGCTCTGTGGGCTTCTTGGGTTCTTGCTTTTCCCCTTCTGCAGCTTTGCTATGCTCCGAATGTTTGACACCTTCATGCTCCTCATGTTTCTCGATCGGATTGCCGTCTTCATCAAGCATCACTTCGTCTTCCATGATGCCGGTGCTGTCGTTTTCCTCCTCCTTCTTGGCGGAAGGATAATAGCTGCTGCAGTTATACATGCCCGAACGGATATCGTCGTCTTTCGGTTTACCGAACTTTCCGTGGTATTTCTTGAAGGCGGCATCTGCGAGCAATGATTTCCAAAAGTATCCGCAAATAGGCAAGGCTGTGCGACTACCCTGTCCGAGAGCGCCGGTGCGGAAGTGAATGCAACGGTATTCACC
Source organism: Lachnospiraceae bacterium (assembly GCA_963654295.1). Taxonomy (GTDB): domain Bacteria; phylum Bacteroidota; class Bacteroidia; order Bacteroidales; family Bacteroidaceae; genus Prevotella. The sequence continues at coordinate 5,280 of CAVJZZ010000070.1, forward strand.
GCCTACCCAAGCACCGACAACGAGGTTAGGACTTACGCCCATGAACCATGCGTCGGAATGGTTGTTGGATGTTCCGGTTTTGCCACCGAAGTCGGTATCGGTATAGGGAGACACGTAGCCCCAAAGAGACTGTGAGGTGCCGCCCGGTTCTCTCATGCCGCCCATCAATAACTGCTGCATCAAGAATGCACTCTTGTAGGGGATGACCTGCTGCACTTCATCAGGAGCAGTATATACTTCGTTTCCGTCCTTGTCGAGAATCTTTGTCACCAGGACAGGATCATGGTGCTTGCCGTCATTGGCAACAGTGCAATAGGCATTGATGAGTTCGAGCAGATTGACATCGCTTGAACCGAGCGCAAGTGAAGGCGTCTCATCGAGCGGACTCTTGATACCCATCTCCTGTGCGGTCTTGATGATGTTCTTGATACCCATTTCCTGTCCAAGTCTCACGGCAATAGTGTTGATACTCTTGGCAAAGGCTCCCTTCAAAGGAATGCTGTCGCCAGAGAATGAGCCATTGGCATTGGATGGCGTCCATGTTACCATCTCTTTCTTCTTCTTGTCATACACCTGCATGGATATGTATTCATCGCGACGCTTGTCGCAAGGTGTAAGTCCCTGGTTCATGGCTTCGGTGTAGACAAACAACTTGAATGTAGAACCCGGCTGACGCTCGGCAGTCACCTTGTCATATTTCCATGTCTTGAAGTCCAAGTCTCCCACCCAAGCCTTCACTTGTCCAGTTTGAGGCTCCATGGCAACAAAGGCACAATGCATGAACTTCACCATGTATTTGAGCGAATCAATGGTGCTCATCTCCTGAGTAATGCCACCTTTGGCATAGTCGAACAACTTGACCGTGTGCGGCTTGTTCAGATAATAGTTGACGGAATCGGGATTGCCGCTATATTTCTGGAGCAAGTGTTTGTATACAGGAAGTTTCTGCACCTTGTCCTCGATAAATCCCGGAATGACATTGCCTTTCTCGTCAACCCACGGGTCTTTGTTGCCCCAATGGTTTTTGAAGTTCTGCTGCACCTGCTTCATCTGCTTGAAAGCAGCCTCTTCTGCATATTTCTGCATGCGGGTATCGAGCGTGGTGTAAATCTTCAGACCTGAACTGTACAAGTCGTATCCATTGTCCTTGCACCAATCCTTCAGATAAGATGCCACAGCCTGACGGAAATAAAGCGCCTTGCCGTCATAATTGTCCTCCATGCTGAAATCCAACTTGATAGGCAGTTGGCTCAGTTGTGCATAGTTGTCACGCGACAAATCGTTGTGGTTGACCATATTCATCAACACGGTGTTGCGTCGCTTCAAGCTATTCTCGGGATGTGAGATAGGGTTGTAGTAGGTGGTTGCCTTGAGCATACCAACCAAGATGGCTGCCTGATCTGTCGTTATCTTGTCAGGTGTTGTGTCGAAATAGGTCTTGCATGCGGTCTTTATACCATATGCATTGGAACCGAAATCCACCGTGTTGGCATACATGGTGATGATGTCCTTCTTGTCATAGACCATCTCCAGCTTGGTGGCAATAATCCATTCCTTACTCTTGACAATCAACATTCTGATGCCGGGAATATAGCCCAAGAGACCTGTCGAATATTGCGTTCTGACGCGGAACATATTCTTTGCCAACTGCTGGGTAATCGTGGAGGCACCACGCGCATCGTGATGGACCACCATATCCTTGGCAGCTGCAAACAAGCCAAAGAAGTCGATGCCGTGATGATGATAGAAACGCTCGTCTTCTGTGTCGATGAGTGCCTTCCAGAAGTCGGGATTCACTTCGTTATATTTCACGGGCGTGCGGTTCTCATTGAAGAACTTACCGATCAACTGTCCATCGGCACTATAGATCTCCGATGCTTGGTGTGTCTCCGGGTTCATGATGCGATGAAAGCCTGGGCTTTTACCAAACAGCCACAGAAAGTTGACGTCTACCGCCCCCAAGTACAGGAAGAATATAACGAGGAAAGACACAATACCGGCACCAATCTTTGTGTACCATGGTCTGCCTACATACAGTCTTTTATACCATGGCCAAAAGGAACAAAGCTTATTCCAAAGCCATGTGAAGAAGGATTTGATTTTTGATATCATAGTTACTGATGTTGTTTCTTGTTCATGGTCTATACCTTATTGTATTATGCAAAAATACAAATAAAGACTATATATGCGTGTTCTTCTCTATATATTTTATGATTTCTTCAATGTTTTCGGGAGAGAACCACTTGATTTCACCGTCTTTCTTAAACCATGTCTGCTGCTTGCGACAATAGCGCCGCGTGTTTCCCTGTATCTTGACAATCGCCTCATCCAAAGTAATCTTCCCGTCAAAATATTCAAACATCTCTTTATACCCCACCGTATTGAGGGCATTGGTTTGGCGCATAGGCAAAACACGCCTTGCTTCTTCCACCAATCCGTCGCTGACCATCTGTTCCACACGCTGGTTGATGCGGGCATAAAGTTCTTCTCGGTCACGGGTGAGTCCTATTTTCAGAATATGAAAGGGACGGTGTTTGCACGTGTTCGTACGGAAGGATGTATAGGTCTTGCCTGTCATCACGCAGATTTCCAAAGCGTGTACCACTCGCTTTGGATTGTTCCGATCCACGATATTATAGTATTCGGGATCCAAACGATGCAAGTCTTCAAGTAGGGGAGCAAGTCCTTCCTGCTCAAACCGTGCCTTCATGAGGGCACGCGTCTTGTCATCAATGGTCGGGATATCGTCGATGCCCTTGCATACGGCATCTATATACATCATGCTTCCTCCCGTCAACAAGGCAAGATCACTTCCTCCTTCAAACTGAGATTTCAACAGTTGGAGTACGTCTTCCTCAAATAAGGAAGCACTGTAGTAGTCACCAATGTGATGATTACCGACGAGATAATGCTTAACCCTTTGTTGTTGTTCTTGGGTCGGAGCGGCTGTTCCAATAGGGAGTTCGCTATAAATCTGCCGAGAGTCGGCATTGATAATAGGAATATTGAAATGCTCCGCAATGCGGAGACATGTCTCGGTCTTTCCTACCCCCGTGGGACCAAGAACAACAACAAGGGTTTTCATCTATCTGATAATACCTCTTTGTGAAGATTCAACGAAGTCGATTATATATTTCACTTCCTTTGAATCCGGGAATTTCGTCTTCAGCTCTTCGATGCCTTCTGCAATCACACCTTTGCTATAGAGTGTGCGGTAGGCATCGTGGATGGTTTCAATCAGTTCGTTGGAGAAACCACGGCGGCGCAAGCCTACAAGATTCAAGCCACAATAGTGAGTGGGGAACTTCCCGGCAATGATATAGGGAGGAATGTCTTGACTGAAGCGGCTGCCTCCTTGAATCATCACATAACCACCGATATGGCAGAACTGGTGAACCAAGACACAAGCGCTCAGGATGGCATTGTCATCAATAGTCACCTCACCGGCAAGCTTTGTGGAGTTTCCGATAATAAGTCCGTTACCCAATACGCAGTCGTGTGCCACATGCATATTCTCCATCAGCAAATTATTGTTGCCCACAACAGTCTTTCCCTTGGAGGCTGTACCGCGTGAGATGGTCACGTTCTCGCGAATACTGTTGTTGTCTCCAATCTCGCACAAGGTTTCCTCACCACAGTATTTCAAGTCTTGCGGCTTGGTAGCGATGCTTGCGCCAGGGAATATCTCGTTGTGGTTGCCCAAACGTGTTCCTGCATGCAGGGTTACACTGTTCTGCATCACGTTATTGTCGCCAATAACCACGTTTTTATCTACATAGCAGAACGGACCGATAATATTATTTTCGCCTATCTTTGCCTCAGGGTGAACATAGGCTAAGGGACTAATTTGATTCATTATTGTCTATTACTTGTTTTTTACAATTTGTGCGGTGAATGTAGCCTCAGACACGACCGTGTCACCTACGAATACATAACCTTTCATCGAAGAGATTCCATGACGTACAGGGGCAAGAAGTTCGACTTTGAAGAGAAGTGTATCTCCTGGAACCACCTTCTTCCGGAATTTCACGTCGTCTATCTTCATGAAATAGGTAGACCACCGCTCGGGTTCTTCCAGCGTGTTCAACACGAGCAAGCCTCCACATTGCGCCATAGCCTCTATCTGAAGCACGCCAGGCATCACGGGTTCTTGTGGGAAATGTCCCAAGAAGAAAGGCTCATTGGCAGTAACGTTCTTCACACCGACAATGCTATTTGCACCAAGTGCTATAACCTTGTCAACCAACTGCATAGGGTATCTGTGCGGAAGAAGTTCTCTAATGCGGTTGTTGTCCATGATAGGCGTATCGTTGGGCTCGTAAATCGGTGCCTGGATTTCATGTTTTCTGATTTCCTTGCGCATCTGACGGGCAAACTTGTTGTTGACCGTATGACCGGGTCTGGTAGCAATAATCCTTCCCTTAATGGGTCTGCCGATAAGCGCCATGTCGCCGATGATATCGAGCAACTTGTGTCGTGTACATTCGTTTTCCCACACAATGGGCTTGTGCTGGATGTAGCCGAGCTTGGTCGCATCCATCTTTGGCACCTTGAGGAAATCAGCCAAATTGTCCAGTTGCTCTTGCGTGATTTGCTTTTCATAGATGACAATCGCATTGTCCAAATCACCACCTTTGATGAGGTTTGCCTTCAACAACGGCATCACATCTCTCACGAAAACAAAGGTTCGTGCCGGTGCTATCTCAGTGGGGAAATCCTCTATGTTGTCCCAAGTAGCAAATTGACTATTGATAAACTTCGATTCAAAGGAACACATAGCGGTGACACTGAATTCTTCATCGGGAAGAATAGTGATGCAAGAACCACTTTGTTCGTCTTTGATTTCAATCTTATGACGGATAATATAAAAGTTCTTGGGGGCATTTTGCTCTACAGTACCTATTTCCTGTATCTTTTCTACATACATGATAGCGCTGCCATCAAGAATAGGAAATTCAGGACCGTTCACATGAATCAAGCAGTTGTCAACCCCAAGAGCATAGAGAGCAGCCATTGCGTGCTCTATGGTAGAGACACGGATATCGCCTTTCCCCAATACGGTACCACGCTGCGTGTCTACTACGTTCTCCGCAATAGCCTCGATGATAGGTTGACCTTCAAGATCGATACGTTGGATCTTCAGTCCGTAATTTTCGGGTGCAGGATTGAACGTTACGGTGAGATTCAACCCTGTATGCAGTCCTTTTCCAAAAAGAGAAAAACTTCCTTTGAGTGTTCTTTGTTTTGATGCTTCCATATATATTAGAATATCTTTATTGCTTGCCACGTTTGAGTTCTTCAACTTCCTTTTTCAACTCGTTGAGTTGCTTATACATCTCGGGAAGTCTGCGGAAGATAGCTTGCGACTTGAAGTAGGGCAGTTGTTCCATTGGAGGAGTGCCGATAAGGGTCTGGTTGTCTTTCAAACTTCCTGGGACACCCGATTGTGCGCCAAGGAAAACCTTGTTACCGATGGTAATATGACCGGCGATACCTACTTGACCGCCGAACATACACCACTGCCCAACCTTCGTACTTCCTGCCACGCCTACCTGAGCAGACATGACCGTGTTTTCACCTATATCTGTATTATGAGCAATCTGAACGAGATTGTCGAGCTTCACACCTTTTCTCACATATGTGCTGCCCATGGTTGAACGGTCAATACAAGTGTTGGCACCGATTTCCACGTCGTCTTCTATCGTCACGATACCGATTTGCGGAATCTTGTCGTATCCCTCTGCATTGGGTGCAAAGCCAAAGCCGTCCGCACCGACTACGCTACCAGCATGAAGGATTACACGGTTGCCCAACTTGCAGTCATGATAGACCGTCACATTGGGATATACAATGCAGTTATCTCCCATCTTCACATTGTCACAGATGGTGGCATTAGGATAAATCTGGCATCCGTCACCTATCACGGCATTGTCACCAATGTAGGCAAATGCGCCGATGTAGCAGTCTTGACCTATTTTTGCCGAAGGAGAAACAAAGGCGAGTGAGTCGACACCGGTCTTCTTCGGTTTCATTGACTCGTAGAGTTGTAGCAATTTAGCCACACATTCATAGGCGTTCTTCACACGAATGAGTGTCGTCTTGACTGGATGCTCCAATTCTACGTTCTCGTCAATGAGAACGATGCTTGACTTCGTATCGTAGATGTAGTGGGTATATTTAGGGTTAGAGAGGAAAGAGATTGCACCTTCTGCACCTTCTTCTATTTTGGCAAAAGTGTGAACGGTCGCATTTTCATTGCCTTCTACATGTCCTTGTATAAATTCTGAAATTTGTTTTGCAGTAAATTCCATATCCTTATTTGATGTTTCTTTATTTTTGCAAATGTAGTAATTTTTCCTCATATACATCAAATAAAGTTGAAATATTTGCCGAAAAAGTCGGTAGAAGGTTTTACCAAACTTGTTTTTATACGACAAAGGGGACTGTGATAAGTCCCCTTTGTCGTATTCTAAAGATGTAGATTTATAGTTTTGCGAGTTCTACTGCCATTTCTTCTTGAAGCGCTTTGGCCTTTTCTGCAGCTATTTCGGCGAAATCTTCACCATTGCCCGCATAGATAATACCACGTGACGAGTTGACAAGCAGTCCGCAGTCTTTGGTCATGCCGTATTTACATACCTCCTGCAAACTTCCGCCTTGCGCGCCCACACCAGGCACGAGCAAGAAATGATTGGGAGCGACCTTGCGTATGTCTTTGAACATTTCGCCCTGTGTAGCACCCACCACATACATCATGTTCTCGTCATTACCCCATTCCTGTGACTTGCGGAGCACTTTCTCAAATAAGCGTTCACCTTCCTTGTCTTCAGTCAGCTGGAAATCGTGGCTTCCCTTATTGCTTGTCAGCGCAAGGAGAATCACCCATTTGTCTTGATAGGTAAGGAATGGTGTGACAGAGTCCTCACCCATGTAGGGAGCCACAGTCAGAGCATCGATGTTGTACTCTTCGAAGAATGTGCGGGCATACATGGCACTGGTGTTGCCGATGTCTCCACGCTTGGCATCCGCAATAATGAAGTGGTCAGGATACTGTTCGTTGAGGTACTTTACAGTTTCCTCAAACGCAATCATTCCCTTGATGCCAAATGCCTCATAGAAAGCGAGATTGGGTTTATACGCCACACAATAGGGGGCAGTCGCATCGATGATGGCCTTGTTGAAATCGAAGATAGGATCTTCATTGCCCTGCAAGTGGGCAGGGATCTTCTTGATGTCTGTGTCAAGTCCTACGCAAAGAAAGCTCTTCTTCGCGAATATCTGTTCTTTCAGTTGCTGTCTGTTCATAGTCTCTTGAATGTTTAGAGTTCTGTTTCTTTCATTCTCTCTGCGTTTTCTGCCACGGTAAGTGCATCGATCATATCCTGGATATCACCACCGAGAAATCCAGAAAGGTCATGGGTGGTATATCCGATACGGTGATCGGTGACACGACCTTGCGGGAAGTTGTAGGTTCTGATCTTGGCACTGCGGTCGCCGGTGGATACCAGACTCTTGCGTCGACTTGCAATATCGTCAATATACTTCTGGTGTTCACGGTCATAGATGAATGTACGCAGACGTGAAAGCGCACGTTCCTTGTTCTTGGGCTGGTCGCGAGTCTCGGTACATTCTATGAGGATCTCCTCGGTTTCACCTGTGTTGGGATTCTTCCAAGGATAGCGCAGGCGCACACCCGATTCCACCTTGTTCACGTTCTGACCACCAGCTCCGGAACTACGGAAGGTGTCCCACTTGATGTCACCCTCATTGATGTTCACTTCAAATTTATCAGCCTCGGGCAGTACGGCTACGGTAGCCGCCGAGGTATGCATGCGTCCTTGCGTTTCCGTGGCAGGTACGCGCTGCACACGATGTACGCCCGACTCATATTTCAGTGTGCCATAGACGCTGTCTCCGCTAACGGCGAAGTCGATTTCCTTGAAACCACCTACCGCTCCTTCACTCACGCTTGTCACACTCACATTCCATCCTCTTGACTCGCAATATTTCTTGTACATATTAAACAAGTCACCCGCAAAGAGTGCAGCCTCATCGCCGCCGGCACCTGCGCGTATTTCCATCTGCACGTTCTTGGCGTCTTCAGGATCCTTGGGCACAAGCGCCATCTTGATTTCGTCTTCAATCTTAGGCTGCAGTTCTTCGTTGGCAGCAAGTTCCTCGCGTGCCATCTCCTTCAGATCGGGGTCGCTTTCGTTGGTGAGGATATCTTTAGCCTCCTTGATACCGTTTAGGCAAGCGATGTAACGCTTGCGCGCATCCATGATGTCACCCAGGTCTTTATATTCTTTTGTCAGTTTGACATATCTCGATTGGTCTGCGATAACGGCTGGGTCTGTAATCAGAGTCGACACTTCTTCATATCGGCTCTCCAGTCCTTCGAGTTTCTGTAATATGCTGTTGTTGTCTGGCATGTATTGATTAATAATTAAATTCTCCGAATTCTGATTTGATGGTGAGTGAGCGCTGGCCTTCCTCAATGTGTCCTACGACCTGTGCATCGATGTTGAAGCTCTTGCTGATGGCGATGACACGTTCTGCCACTTCGGGTCGCACATAGATTTCCATGCGGTGTCCCATATTGAACACTTGGTACATCTCTTTCCAGTCAGTGCCACTTTCTTCCTTGATAAGGTGGAAGAGGGGAGGAACGGGGAACATGTTGTCCTTGACAACACGACAGTTTTCATTGACGAAGTGGAGTACCTTGGTCTGTGCGCCACCCGTGCAATGCACCATACCATGGATTTCGGGACGCAACTCGTCAAGCAGTTTCTTGATGACAGAAGCATAGGTTCGTGTGGGCGACAATACCAGTTGTCCGGCATTGACGGGTGCACCTTCCACGCTGTCGTCCAAATGCTTGTTGCCGCTATATACGAGTTCTTCAGGCACAGCCTTGTCGTAGCTTTCAGGATATTTCTCTGCAAGATATTTTGCGAATACATCGTGGCGTGCGCTAGTCAGTCCGTTGCTGCCCATACCTCCGTTGTAACGGTCTTCGTAGGTAGCCTGACCGAATGAGGCAAGACCTACAATAACGTCACCGGGACGGATGTTGGCATTGTTGATCACATCGCTGCGCTTCATGCGGCAAGTGACGGTAGAGTCGACGATAATGGTGCGCACCAGGTCGCCCACATCTGCCGTTTCACCGCCAGTGGGATAGATGCCTATTCCCATCTTGCGCATTTCTGCCAACAACTCGTCCGTACCATTGATGATAGCGGATATCACTTCGCCAGGCACGAGCATCTTGTTTCTGCCGATGGTGCTCGACACGAGGATGTTGTCTACTGCGCCCACACAGAGCAAGTCGTCGGTGTTCATCACGATGGCATCCTGTGCGATGCCTTTCCATACAC
>CAVJZZ010000071.1:0-14455 GCA_963654295.1 Lachnospiraceae bacterium
TCCACCACAACAAAAGGAGGACTACATCCAAAAAAGAAAAGCAGAGGCAATGGCGTGACTTTTCTTTTGGATGCCAGATGTACAATAGGGGTGCGGAAAAGTAAAAAGGGGAAATTTAGTTTAGGGGTTGGCTTCCTATATATAAGCCAAACCATACTAAACTATATATATGGACAAAAAAAGGCAAGCAGCCAATCAATCGTGCTTACCCACTTTTTCTTTTGGATGCCGAGACGTGGAAATGACTACGAAAAGCATGTTTTGTTGTTAGCAAGTGCCGTGTATGTCAACATCCGACAATAAATAATGTTAAATCTGTGTTTCTCGCGACTTTTGTTTCCAATTTGTTCCTCGTTTCTGAGAAACAAAAGTAAAAACGTTGAATATTAGTGACTTATGGAAGTACTTTGTAATCTTGCGAAGTTCCAATCAGTCAAGAACAAAGCGTCAAGTAAACGCCTTATATTATGTCGCGACACCAACTCCCTCCCAAGTCCTCGTCTCAGCATTCCTCACTCCCTAAGGAGCAGGAAGACCTCGACATCGGCGTGAGCAGAATGGGTATCTGCGTGCAAAGATAATGAAAGTCATTGGAAAGTAGTCCATCTTCCAATGATTTTTATTGCGAAAGATAAAGATTTTCCTGCGAAATCACGCAAGAAACTGTTCTTTGATTACATCTTGTGTTTCTGAAAGCCTATCTACAAACTTGCGTGAGTAACAAATATCACGCAATTCAGGTAACAGTATGGTAACATTTGAAAAATATCATCAAAACAAATCATCCATTTTAACTTCGCTTTGTACAATACCGCTGTGCATATTTTTCTTCACCCCATAGGTCGTGACAAAAGTGCACAACAATGTTTTCTTAGTCTTGGTAACTTGGCGGAACAAAGAGGCCCGTTCTCGCAATCGCTGCTCATACTCAGCACTTATCACATATTCTTCATCGGCATATTTCATCTCACAGACATTGATAACTCCATCATTGCGATCTATCAGAAGGTCTATCTGTCCCCCTTTCCAACGGATGCCCGTAGCATCAACAAAAGGCAAACAAGCCCAAGAACAGACATTGCTCAAAATACCGGAAATCCCCAATGCCCTCTTCAATTGAGGTATGTGATGTAGGCATACTTGTTCAAAAGCATATCCACTCCAAGCCACTCGACTTCCATCACCACGCATGTTGCTCCAATAATGCTCATCCTGTCCATTGCTCTTGGCTACAAAACGAATATGGAACAAGGAAAACATGTCGGTCAACTGGTATTGCGCCTCGCGCTCACTCTTGCCAATGGCAGAGTACTTACGGATAAAATCACATTTCAACAGATTCCCCAATATCTCGGTCAACTTTCCGCCTTCCTTCAACTTGGTCGCCTCCATAATCTCCTTTCGGCTCATACCTCGCATCTTGGAGGAAAGAATCTCTACTACTCTGCGATAAACTTGTGAGTCCTTGAATAAGGAGCGGAAAAGAAAATCAAATTCCCCACGCAAAGGAGCTCCTTGTGCAAAGAACAAGTGATCCATGCATACGTCCAAAGGAATTCCCTTCTCTATCATATCTAAATAATAAGGTATTCCTCCCAAAATCATATAGATATCCAACACTTGACGTCGACTTAACTCCATACCCTTGATTTCCCGGAGGAATTGCTCTGTCTCACCAAGATTGAATGGTGCCAAATAGATAGGACGACTCACCCTGCCATATAGACCACCTTTGTCGCCAATGATATGCGAAAGCATCCAAGTTGTGGCAGAACCACATATCAGCAATTTGAGATTGCTAACGGTGGAGGCCCAATTATTCCAAAAGAAACTAAAAGCAGCCAAGAAGTTGCTTTTGGGTGTATCCAACCAGGGCAGCTCATCCAGAAAGACGACAATTTGTTCCTGCTGGAGTGATTCAAGATAATGTCGCAAGGCCTCAAAGGCAGCAAACCAATCTTTCAACTTTGCCACAGGATGATGAGAGTACTGTTCCAAACTTACTCGAAACTGTTCCAGGTTCACAGCACGAGTCACCTCATACATACCTGTAAATGAAAACGCAAACTTATCATCAAACATCCTTCTCACCAGATATGTTTTGCCAACTCTTCTACGTCCATAGACAGCAATCAACTCAGCCTTTCCGCTATTGCAATAATCGCGGATTATTTCCTGTTCCCGATTACGTCCTATTATGCCATTATGTACCATAACTTTCTATTATGAAAATATAATTGTAAGTAACTTACAGGGATACAATCATTGCTATCCCTGGGGCAAAGATACAATTTATTTCCGAAAAACGTAAGGATAATAGTTCCTTAACTATTGTTTTTAGTATAGTTAAGGAACTATTATCGCACATATCCGTTCCTTAACTGTCGTTTTCGACATAGCATAGCCTCAAGGGCTCATGAGTATAACCTCGGGAGCCCTTGAGGTTATACTCATGGACGGATGAGGTTATACTCATGTCCTCATGAGGTAGTACTTCATAGGTCGATGAAGTAGTACTTCTATGCCCAATGAAGTACTACTTCGTTGCCCAATGAGGTACTACCTCACAAAAAGAGACTTTGTCTATGAAGTGATGTGGGGGCTGTCACTCTTTGCTTTTCGGCAACGAAGCCTGTCTCCTTGACAGACGGTCGCGGTCAAGGGTGTTGATGCGGGCGATGTTGATCTGTCGCCAATAGACGATGCATGCCATGAAGAAATAGAGGGCTGCCTGGATCCACAGCGCCTGGTATTCGAACTTCACATCTTCGAGACTCGCACCGAAGCTGTTGATCTTCACGAAGCCGTTGATGCCGAACGTGGAGGGAAACAGATAGGAGATGCCCTGCCAGAAGCCCGAGATTGAACTGCCTGGCCATGATACACCTGACAGGAAAAGCAAGGGCACGGAGGTGAACAGCACCAATAGCATCACGTTCTCACGATAGCGCACCATGCACGACAGCGTCATTCCGAAGAAGATGCTTGCCAGTATGTAGGGCAGCAGGATGCCGATGAGCTCGCGGGCGGGAGCCAGTTGTATGTAGTTGAAAATGCGTGGCACAGCCAATACAATCCATACCGTGACGAGCAGATAGATGGCGAAGTAGCAGAGACTCTTGCCGAAGACGATGCGGAACATGCCGCTATTGTGTCGTTTTACGGGTACGAGTTCGTTGTAGCGGTTGCTTTCACGAGCCGTACCCGCCGAAAGACCGATGCCCAAGAGCAGGGTCTGCTGGATGATGAGCACGAGCACGGCAGGCAACAGAAATGATCCATAGCCACCCTGTGGATTGAATATCTGCACCGGTTCCATGCGGATAGGCGCTGTGGTCAACTCGTTGTCGCGCTTGGTGAAGTCGGTGGTGGCACGTGAAATCTGTATCTCTCTTCCCATTTCGAGCGACACGTCGGTGAGGGCTGCGAATATAGCCTTGTAGTAGAGCATGCCGCTCATGTCGGCAAAGAATTTGACGTTGGTCTGTTCCTTGAGGTTTATCTTCGTGCCGAAGTCGGTAGGGATGTAGACGATGCCATGACATTCCTGACGGCGCTGCATCTCTTTGGCATCTTCCAGGTTGGCGCAGACGGCAACCGTCTTGATGCCGTCTGTGGCGTCACACTTGCGGATGAACTCGCGGCTGAAGAATGAGTGGGAGTCGTCGACAAATGCCGTGGGCACATCTTTGATGCCCTCGTTGTTGTATATCCAGCCATAGAGCAGGGGGTAACCCAGCGGAACGAGGATGAAGAAGATGAGCACACCTTCATCCTTGAACACGTTTTTCAGTTCCTGCACAAAGATGAAGCACAGGTCTGTGATGGCTTGTTTGAATCTGAACATCATATGCTATGGAATGTAAACGTAGTGTAACATCACCTTGCGCAGGCGCAGGATGACGGTGAGGGGCAGGAGGATGTACGCCAGAAGAATCAGATAGTAGAGTGATGCGTAGTGGGGCACATAGCCATTGAGCACCGTCATCTGATAGATCATGAAGTAGCTGCGCATCGGGAACAGATAGGCGAGCGACTGCAACGGAGCGTCCATTGCTTCGACCGGGAACGTAAAACCGCCGATGCTGAAACTTACCACCGAGAAGAGGGCGCAGATACTCATGGCCATGCGCAATGACGGCAGCAGTCCGAATATGAAGATGCCGAACCCTTGGCAGGCGAGTACGAGTAGGAAACCGTTGAGCAGAATCAGTGCTTTCGGGCAGTAGTAGGGGAAGTGCATCACGCCATACAGTCCGTAGAGATAGGCAAGAACAATCATGTAGAACACGAATGTCTGCGGCAATATCTTGGCGGTCATGGCTATCCAGATATTTCCCTTTGCTTGTCCCATCCACCGCTTGCCGCGGTTGAACTTCAGTTCTGTACCCAGGGAGTAGACGGTGATAAGGAAGATGAAGATGCCCAGACAGGTGGGTATCATCGAAGTGCTCAGATACACGTTGTAGTCCATCGTGGGGTTGTGGGTGATGCGGGTGTCTACGGTGATGGGTTGCAGGTTCGCCATGATTTCCCTTTCAGTCATGCCGAGTGCTGCAAGCTTGGTCATCCCCACGGCAGCACTGCCAAGCGTGGCGGTGGTCTTCATGTCTTTATACAGCATAGACCCTGCCAGGATGTAGCCGCCGTTATAATAGAACGACAGTGTAGGCTGGCGGTTGGCTTGCACGTCTTGGTTGAAGTGCTCGGGAATATAGAAAAAGCCATAGATTTCTCCACGCTGCATTGCCCGTCGGGCTTCGTTCGCGTTGGGATAGATCTTCTTGACGCTGGTCAGCTGCATGGCATCGAGCTTGCGGATGAGTTTGCGGCTGGTGGAAGAATTGTCAAGGTCTACGACTCCTGCAGGCATGTCTGTAGGCAGTCCGTTCTTCATCAAGTCGGCGAAGAAGAACGTGCAAAGCAACGGGAACACCACCATGCACAAGATGTAGACATGGTTGTGTACCATCTGCAAGGCTTGCCTCTTGAGCAGTCCCCTGAGCGTGATGAACTGTTGCTTGAATGTCATTTATTTCTCCTTGATAATGAGCGACATGCCAGGACGCAAACCGTCGAGTTTGGTCACGGGGCGTGCTTTTACCTCGAAGGTCTTCAGGTCGTAGTCTCCGTTTGCCTTGGTCGCTTTCCATGCGGCATAGCTTCCCTGGTCTTTCATATAGTAGACCTTCATCTTGATTTCCTTGTTGAACGCCGGTGAATAGGCGGTGAAGGTTTCTCCCACCTTCATTCCTGCCAGTTGGTCTTCACGCACATTGAAGGTGCCCCAAAGGTCGTCCATCAGCGAGATGCTCATGATGGGCGATCCCATGCCTACCAGTTCGCCCACCTTAGGATAGATGTCGCTCACCTCACCGTCGTATTGTGCCACCTGCACAGTTTCGCGGAGCAGAGATTTCACCACGTCTACCATGCCCTGGGCGGCTTTCACCTGCTCGGCGGCTGCTTTCTTCTCCTCTTGGCGTGCACCGTTCTTAGCCATTTCATACTGACTCTTGGCTGCCATCACCTGAGCTTCCGTTGCCTTGTATGCTGCGAATGCCTCGTCGCGCTTCTGCGCACTCATCACGCCCTCGTTATAGAGGTTCTGCATGCGGTTGTATGTCTTCTTGGCGATTTCGCTGGCTGCCATGGCTTGCTGCATCAGCTGGTAGGCTGCCTGCACTTGCTCCTGGCGTGCACCCTTGTCGGTCATGGTGCTGATGGCATTTGCTGCCCCTTCGGTAGCCTCCGCACTCTTCTTCTGTGCGTCTACCTCAGGCACTTCGAGGATGGCAAGGGTGTCTCCGGCATGCACGTAATCGCCCTCCTTGACACGGATTTCCACCACGCGTCCGGGCAGTTTGGATGATACTCGATACTCTGCCACTTCCACCTGTCCTTGTACCACTTCAGGCTGCTTGCCCAGCAACAGATAGCCGGCAATTGCCACGATGACGATCACGCAGGTGATGACGCCTGTGGTGATGAGGATATTCTTGTGTTGACTTTTCGCTGTCATAATCTATTCTTTTCTATGTTTTGTGAATATGTTCCTTCTTTCTATTATTGTGCATTCAGATTTCCGAGTGCTTTCTTCAGACCCACTTGCGAGAGCTTCACATCAATTTCTGCATCGATCTTTTGCGTTTGTGCCTGGAGCCATGCAGTCTGTGCTGTCATGACATCGGTGGTCTGCATCACGCCCTCTTTGAAACCGAGGTTGGCGCAACGCAGGTTCTCGTCTGCACTCTCTATGTTCTTTTGTGCCATCGCCAGGCGTTTGTGGGCTTCGCTGAGCTTGTAGCGGCACTGGTTGATCTGCAGGTTTACCTTTTCCTGTGCATCGGTCAGTTCGAGCGCAGCGATGGCAGCTGCATTCTTGCTGGCACGCACCTTGTAGGCGCCTTCAAACCAGTTCCATACGGGCACTCTTACGAGTACGCCCACGTTCCACACGCCGGCAAACTTCTTCTCGAAGCCGTTGAACACATTGGGATTGCTCACCATATACCCGCCTGTCAGAGCTACTTGGGGCAGGTAGGCAGCACGGATGAGGTTGGTCGACTGCTTGGCAATGTCTACGGCGTTTTGCAACATGCGAAGCTCGGGACGGTTCTCCATGGCTTCATCGTTGCTGGGATTGATGTCTACAGATGTGGCTGCCAGGTTCTCGTCATCTTCGTCAGCAAGGGTCACCTGGTCGTTGACGGGCATGCCGCACAGTTGGCAAAGGAGCATCTTGGAAAGGGAAAGTCCATTTTCCACCTGCGTGACCGTCATTTCCGCCTCGTTCACCTTGACGTTTACCTTCAGTCCGTCGGCGCGGGTGGCTACGCCCTCCTTGATCATCTTGTCTACATCGTCATTGAACTTGGTGACCAACTGTAGGAAGTTGTCTGCCAACTTCTTCTTGTGCTTCAGTGACACCGCCATCCAATATGCCTGGTCGATGTCGTAGAGGGTGGACTGCACCTGGTTCATCTGCTCGTTGGCAGCCAGCTGTTCGCTGATGTCGGCCATCTTGTTGGCGGCAATGATGGCACCGCCCATGTAGATGGGTTGTGTCACCATTACGGAAGCGGCGAAGATGTTGCGTGTGTCGGTGCGGAATGCATCGGTCACCTTCTTGCCGGCTTGGTTCAATGGCTCTGCGATGTCTTGTCCGAGCTTGCCCAACAGTTGCCCGAACTGTCCTGCCTGCTCGGCAGAGATGACGCCTTGTTCTACCAATCCCGTGAGGGTAGGCGTCAGGTTGTTGCTCAATCCGGAAACCAGATTGGTGCCCAATCCGTTGAAGGCTGCCTTCTGCTGCTTGTTGAGCAGCGAGATTTCGCGGCTTGTAAAGGTGTATCCGCCCACCACGTCTACGTGTGGCAGGTATTTTGTGCGTGCAGCCTTACGGGTGTTCGTAGCCATTTCCTGCTTGAACTTCGTGATGTTGAGCTTTTTGTTGTTGCGCAACGCCATGGCGCGGCAACTGTCAAGGCTCAGCACTTGCTGGGCTTGAGCTGTTGTAGCCCCGATTGTTGCAAGAAATGCCCATATAAGTGGCTTGATATTCATATATGATTGCTTGCTTAAGTCTTATTTAAAGGAGAAACTTCTTGATCCGATCATGTTGCCGCCCTCGAAGATGCTCACCATATACGTGCCTCCTTCGAGCGATTCGTTGATGGGACGATAGGTGACAACGGGCGTTTCCTGACCACCGTATTCAATGCTCTTCTTCATGGAGCACTGCATCGAGCGGTTTTCATAGTTGAAAGACCCTCCACCCGACAGTGTTGCTCCTGTGGGGGTGGTGATGCGTACATAGATGGTACGCATGCCGTTGGCGGCAGTCACATTCTTGGCGATGGTGAAGTTCACCTGGATGGTCTTCGCTTTCTTGATGCGGTCTGTCGCCTTGTTGTTGCTCTTGAGTATGGTCATGGTGATGCCGGTGGCATCAAGCTGTGAGGCAATGGCGACTTTCTCCGAAAGCGATGCCTTGTCTGCATTGATGTTTTCGATTTGTTTCAGACTCTCAGCATATTGTCCTTTCACACGAGTGTTCTCGGCGGTAAGGTTCTGGTTGAGGCGGTTGAGTGAATCTATTTCGAGTATGTAGTTGCGGAGCACCTTGCGCACGGTAGCCAACTCCTTCTTCAGACGCATGATTTCATTGGCATCGTTGCTCTTCACGCGCTTCAGTTCATCGAGGAGCTGTTGGGTCTTCATCTGCTCTTGGGTGAGTTGTGCCACAATGGAGTCGTTGTTGATGCGCGTCTTCATCTCGCTGTATTGGTCGGCGAACTGCTGGTATTCATTCTCCATTTCCTTTTTGTCGAGTTCCGCCAGTTCCTGCATGTCCTTGTTGGCTTGCTTCTGGCGTGAAAGACTATAAGACAAGTATGCTATGCCGGCAACGAGAAGCACACCGACAACAATGATGGGGATTAAAATCTTTTTGCTCATTTTGAAATTTATATGCCAAATATAAAAACAATAACTATACTTTTGTATGCAAAATTACCCTTTTTGTTGTTAATGGCAAAAGAAAACAACTTCTCATTGCTCCAAACGCTTCATTTCTTGCACTTTTTAGGAAAAAGAGAACAATAATAACTTAATTTGTGTATACATGCACGCTTTCTGAAGATACGCTCGGTATACTTCCGTGTCAAGGTGGATGTGCCTAATTTACAGTGCAAGTGTTTGGGCTTGGATAATAAAAGGAGGAAACATCCGTTATCTTTATAAGTATGTAATAAAGAAACTGAAAAGGGAGGAAAAGTATGAAGAAACTTCTTGTTTTCATCAGCTTGTGCTGGGCGATTTCTATGGCTGCCCAGACAGACAGCACGCGTCACGAGGTGCTTTTGGAAACCAATCACGGCAATATCCGTATTGCGCTTTATAATGAAACACCCAAGCACCGCGACAATTTCTTGCGGTTGGTCAAGGAGAAGTTCTACGACGGGCTGTTGTTTCACCGCGTCATCAACCGATTTATGATCCAGACGGGCGATTCTGCCAGCCGGCATGCGGGACCCGACGTGCTTTTGGGCGATGCGAAGGAGAGTTACACCGTGCCCGCAGAGATCTGTTATCCCCAGTATTTCCACAAGCGGGGAGCGATAGGTGCAGCCCGTGAAGGAGATGCGGTCAACCCGGACAGGGCGTCGTCGATGAGTCAGTTATACATCGTTTACGGCCGTCGGTTCAATGACGAGATGCTCGACAAGGTGCAGCAGCGTCTTGATGAACAGACGAAAGGCACCGTGAAGTTGACACCCGAAGTGCGTGAATACTACAAGGCAAAAGGAGGTACCCCGCATCTTGACGGACAATATACCGTGTTTGGAGAAGTGGTTGAAGGACTGGATGTGGTGAACGCCATCCAATGGGTAGAGACTGACAAAAACGACCGTCCCCTTGAAGACGTGCGCATCATCAAGGCAACGGTCGTGAAATAAAGATAGCTGTAACGCTCCCCGAGACTCGTCTAATGGAACGAGTTGAGTCCGTCCACGATGGCTTCTATTTCCTCTTGTGTGAGGGTGGGGTTGAGCGGTATGCTCACCTCATGTGCATGAAGAAACTCGGTGTGGGGCAACTTGATATGCGAATACTCCGGATAACAAATTTGCTTGTGCGGCGGTATGGGATAGTGAACGGCTGTCTGGATGTCGCGGGTGTTGAGCAAATGATCTTGCAACAACTTGCGGTCGTCGCATAAGATGGGGAAAATGTGGTGTATGCTTGTCTCATCATACGCCAAATCAGGAACTTTCACCGCGGGGCTTTTGATATGCGTGGTGTAGTAGCGTGCCATCTCCTTTCTTCGTTCGTTTTCATGGTCAAGGTATTGGAGCTTCACGTTGAGCACGGCGGCTTGTATTTCGTCAAGGCGGCTGTTGCGTCCTTTCATATAGAACTCGTATTTGATGCGTGAGCCATAGTTCCCCAGGTCGCGTATTGTTGCAGCAAGTTTGTCACTGTTTGTGGTGACGGCTCCACCGTCGCCCAATGCTCCCAAGTTCTTTCCTGGATAAAAACTGTGGCCGGCAGCATCGCCCAATGACCCTGTGCGACGGTCTCCATAGCGGCATCCATGAGCTTGCGCATTGTCTTCAACGAGCTTCAGATGGTGCTTCTTGCAGATTTCTCCGATCTTTTCCGTATAGGAGCATTGTCCGTAGAGGTGCACCAGGAGGATGGCGCGTGTGCGTGGTGTGATGGCTTGTTCTATATGGCTGTCATCTATCTGGAACGTGTCCATGCGTGCATCGATGAAGACAGGCTTGAGGTTGTTCTCCGTGATGGCAAGGATGGAAGCAATGTAGGTGTGGGCAGGCACGATCACTTCGTCGCCGTCGCTCATGACTCCCATCTCCTTATACGCGCGAAATATTAAGGTGAGGGCATCGAGTCCGTTGCCGCACCCCACGCAATATTTTGTCCCGATAAAGCGGGCATAGTTTTCTTCGAATCGTTCTGTGGCTTCACCGTGCAGATACCATCCGCTGTCCACCACCTTTAGTACGGCTTCTCGGATCTCCTCGGCATGCATCGCCGTTATCTTTTTCAAATCAAGGTATTTAATCATGGTATAGCATCATTTAAAGTGCCCATTCGTAGGTGTCGTAGCAGATGCCTCTGCCGCCGAACCCTTCTTTCTGATGTATCAGATTGCTGTTGAGATAATGTCCGCAGTTCTCCGTTGACTTGCCGAAGTCAAGATAGCGGCGGTCTGCAAATTCATGGTTGATGAGATGGGCGAACACCAAGTCGAGTGCTCCGAGTTCCTTTCCCTGCGGCGATGCGGATATGTATTGCGTGTGAACTACCTGTCCGCAGTCGAAGACAAGCGTTCCTCCGAGGGGCGTTTCGTGAAGATAAGCCATGAAAAGACGTATGCGCTGCGGGAAGTTAGCCCGCAGTTTCTGCAGTTCGGCGATGGTATGCACGGGGTGAACGTTGTATTTCCCCGCCAGGTTATCGTCGAGGATGTGCCAGAATGTCGGTAGGTCTTCGCTCTCCTTGACCACAATCCCATTGCGCTTGGCTTTGTTCACGCCCCGATGTCGCAGCTTGGAGAATTTGAGTTTGTCGGGCAAGCATACCGCTGTAGAAATCTCGCGAACGGTGAGTTGCGCGTGGCAAACCTCGGAAAGGGCATACAGGTCTTCCTCGGTAGGCATGGCGTGGTATATCCATGGTGTAGGTTTGTATACGACCCTGTTGAGGTGCAGTTCGTCTTTCAGGAAAAGGTTGATGACGGCAAAGGTGTCCATGCATCGCCCGGCTGTCATTCTTGCATCAACGATGAGTCCGCCATAAGTGAGTCCTCCATGTGAGAAAAGCGTGTCGCCTTTCACGTTGGCAGGCAGTAGGGCGAGGGGTTTGCCGTCTTCTATGACAATGAGCGAACAGTCTGTGAAGCGGCCTTGGTGGTAGTCCATGAAATGTCGGTCGAGCAGAAAGGTCGTATTCCTCGCCTGGCGGACAAACCCATTCCATTCGTCGGCATCTTGTGGCGTGTATCGTCTTACTTCAAGCATCCCTTGTATCTGAGAAATTCGTCGTAGTCGTAGATGTAGTCCTCTTCCTCATACACCTCAGATGCCAGTACCAGGCATACGGCTCCAGAGGAGAAGTCGTCGAGTGTGCGCCATATCCCAGTCTCGATAATCAGTCCTTGATAGGGATGGTTGAGCAGGAAGGTGCGCTTCTCCGTACCGTCGTCGAGCGTCACCGTGAAGCTTCCGCTCAAGGCAATGAGCAGTTGTTTGAGCTTCTTGTGTGCGTGTCCGCCACGGCTTTCTCCGCCTGGCACGTCATAGACCCAATAGGCACGGGCTATGCGAAAGGGTATTTCTTTGAACTCTTCGACCACGGAGAGGTTGCCTCGCCGGTCTTCAATCTTGGGTATGTCAATGATTTTGGCTTCTGATACTTTCATATAGGCAATAGGAAAGAAAGGTTCGAATGGTTTTCACTCAGCCTTCAACCTGTGTTCAAGGCTGAGTGAAAACGTGTTGGTATGTACGATGTTTTATTTCTTCATGTACGGGTCTGTCCCCAATACCGTGGTGGCGAGCCGCTTGGCTTTGTTGCGGAGGTCGTCAAGGTTGGCGCCCAGTTCGCCGTAGCAGAGCACCACGCCCATGCGTCTTCCCACATGTGCCTCTTCCTTTCCGAAGATGCGGATGCGTGTGCGGTCTTCCTTCAAGGCGTCTACGAGGTTATAGGGTAACGGGTCGTTGGTCTCCTGTGGTGAGAGGATCACGGCAGAACAGCCGTAGTGCTCCAAGTGGATGCCGGCGATAGGCAGTCCCATCACAGCACGGAAGTGCAGCTCGAATTCAGAGAGGTTGGTGGTGTGACCGAGTGTGACCATGCCCGTGTCATGAGGACGCGGACTCAGTTCGGAAAAGATGACCTCGCCTTGTTTGCTGAGGAAGAACTCCACACCCCACAGACCGTAGCCCGTCAGCGCACGAGTCACCTCGTCGGCAATGTGTTGTGCCTGCTTCAAGGCTTCGTCTGAAATCTGGAAGGGCTGCCAACTCTCACGATAGTCGCCGCCTTTCTGCACATGGCCGATGGGCGGGCAGAACAGCGTGGGACCTTCTTTCTGGGTGACGGTGAGCAGAGTGAATTCGCTGTCGAAGTCAATAAACTCTTCGATGATGACCTCTTTCACGTCTCCGCGTCCTTCCTCCATGGCTTCCTTATAAGCCTCTTTCAGTTCATCGTCGTTGTGTACATAGCTTTGTCCGTGACCGCTTGAACTCATCAGCGGCTTTACGACACACGGAAATCCTATTTCGTCGGCAGCGGTCTTGAACTCGTCGAAAGTCTTCGCATAGAAATATTTGGCGGTGCGCAGACCCAGCTCCTTGGCGGCAAGGTCGCGGATGGCACGGCGGTTCATCGTGTAGTTGACGGCACGGGCGCTGGGCACCACTTGGATGCCAGCCTTCTCATAGTCGAAAAGACGCTCCGTGCGTATCGCCTCGATTTCGGGAACGATGATGTCGGGGCAGTGCTTCTTCACCACTTCATCAAGGGCGTTGCCGTCGAGCATATTGAACACTTCACTCTCGTCTGCCACCTGCATGGCTGGCGCATTGGCATAGCGGTCGCACGCAATGACGTGTTGTCCCGCTCTTTTGGCTGCGATGACGAACTCTTTGCCAAGTTCTCCAGAGCCGAGTAATAGGATCTTTTTCATTTCAGTATGATTGATTGGAGGCAGTTTTTCTGTATTATCTGTTGCCGTACATCTGGTCGTAGTATTTCTGGTAGTCGCCGCTGGTCACGTCCTTGATCCAGTCCTGGTTCTCCAAATTCCATTTGATGGTCTTCACGATGCCGTCTGCAAACTTCGTCTCGGGATACCAACCCAGTTCTTCCTTTATCTTTGTTGGGTCGATGCCATAGCGCTGGTCGTGGCCCAGACGGTCTGTGACAAACGTGATGAGCGAGTCGTTGATCCAGCTGATGTCGATGTCGCCATTGGCATCCTTCACCTGCTTCTTGAGCACCTGGCGCAGGTTCTTGTCGGCTTCCATCATTTCACGAATGGTCTTGATGGTGAGTTTCACAATGTCGATGTTCTTCATCTCATTGTGTCCACCCACGTTGTATACCTCGCCTTCGCGTCCTTCGCGCACCACGAGGTCGATGGCCTTGCAGTGGTCTTCCACGTAGAGCCAGTCGCGCACGTTGTCGCCCTTGCCGTATACAGGGAGTTGCTTGCCTTCAAGGATGTTGTTGATGATGAGGGGAATCAGCTTTTCCGGGAAATGGTAGGGACCGTAGTTGTTGGAGCAGCGGGTGATGGTGACCGGCATGTGATAAGTGTCGTGGTATGCCTTTACAATCATGTCGGCACTGGTCTTCGAAGCACTGTAGGGACTGTGGGGGCAGAGCGGTGTCTGCTCTGTGAAGTAGCCTTCGGCACCGAGCGAGCCGTATACTTCGTCGGTGCTCACCTGGTGATAGCGCTTGCCGGGCTTCCATGTGGGGTAGCCGGTGTCGTCTTTGCCCGTCACCCATGCGTGGCGTGCTGCGTCGAGCAAGTTTTGGGTACCCAGAATGTTGGTCTCAAGGAAGAGCTGTGGGTTCTCGATAGAACGGTCTACATGACTTTCGGCAGCGAAGTTCACCACATAGTCGATGTCGTTTTCTGCAAAGAGTTTGTCGGCGAGCGCTTTGTCGCGGATGTCGCCACGCACGAAGATGCAGCGCTCGTTGTCGATATCATCCTTGATGGTGCCGAGGTTGCCTGCATAGGTGAGCAGGTCGAGGACGATGACCTTTATGTCTTCGTCTTTGTATTTACGGTGAAGCAGGTATTTGATATAGTTGGCACCGATGAAACCTGCAGCACCGGTTACGAGATAAGTTTTCATTCGAAAATATTTAAGTTATGAAGTGCTGATTCACAGCACTCCTTGTT
>CAVJZZ010000072.1:0-14394 GCA_963654295.1 Lachnospiraceae bacterium
TAATGTTAGGAGCTTTATTGTGTTTAGCTATCCACACGCTTTTGCAGGTGACCCGAAAAAACACATGCGCCTGCCTGTGCGGGTGAATGGACGATGTTTGTCAACACAGACAAGCGCTACAGGGTGGGCATCGACCGTAATTTCTCGCCTGCGGCACGCTGGCTGGCGCCCGTGGAGACCGTCCGCCCTGTGGCATACATGCCGCAGGGCACGGCATTGAAAAACCGCTGATCGCGTATACCTTATTATATATATAAGGTGGAAAAGTTACAAGAATGCGTGGTGATATATTAATTGATGTTAAATAACGGTGTATAAGCGCATTATGTAGTGATTTATTGGTGTAGGTAAATATAAAAATGATTAATTTTGCAGTGTCTATACTCCGTCATGGACTTTAGTGGTCGTGATAGAGGGTGTGGACGTACATAATTGGCGTTTATCGACGCTGTGTTTGAGGCCGGCCGAAATCTAGCAAATTCACGGTATTATTGTCTTGAACGTGGTCAACGGTAGATGCTCCGGGTATGATTATTCCATTCCCGTGGAGACCTTGTAGGCAGACGGTGTGCCCAGGTGGTGCCGCCAGACGCTTTATAGGTCTCTTAAGGGACGCATTTTCATATCAGCGTGGGCTCTGACGTTGTCTGTTCTACAATAATAGGCAATTGCTAGAGCCTCGGTCAGCGGAACAGACAACAGAATGGTTCACGCTTTTTTTGTACCTTGCCCAATGCACATTAAAAAATCAATAGGATAAAAAATAACATTAAAGGTAAGGATTTATGAAGAAGAAACACCTTTTGTTTGCAGCCACCGCCATGGTCATGGCAGGCTGCGCCAACGACACCGACCTGTCGGGAGGCGGTTCGGTAGCACAAGGCACCGGTGCCATCTCTTTCAACATGACCACACCTGCGATTACGAGAGATCCGCTGAGCGGAAAAAGTGCTGCAGATAAGCTTGGTAGCACATTCTTTGTGTGGGGTGAGAAGAATGAAGGAGCTACGGGCACCACAATCACAGAGGACGTTAAAGCCGAGAACACCGTTTTCCAGAACTATACGGTCAGCTATACTGAAAGCTCGGAGAATAAGACCACAAGCAACACCAAGGGGTGGGAGTATGTGGGACTGACGAGCACCGTATCTTCCGACAACTTGACTCCGAAGACACCAGTGACACAGACCATCAAGTATTGGGATGCCAGTGCTGAAGACTATACCTTCACGGCTGTGTCGGCTTCGTCCTCCACTCTTACAGATGAAAGCTCCACGGTCAAGATTGAAAAGATAACAAAAGCTCCAACCAACGGCTCCAAATACGACAAGGGCTATGACATCACGGTGAATAGCGTGGATGCGGCTGCAAGCGTGTATGTGGCAGACCGCGTGAACATCACCAAGCCCACCAATGGCAGCATGAGCACAACCAACGAGGAGAACAAATATGGCGGCCATGTGAAGTTCACCTTCCGCAACTTCCAGTCGAAAGTTCGCTTCGGCATCTACGAGAATGTGCCGGGATATAAGGTTATCATTACTAGTATCAAAGGTAAGGCGGCTCCGAGCGAAGGTAGCGACGGCTCTTCTTCTTCTACAGAAAAGACATATAGCACCACGGAGAAAGGCTTCGGCGTAACAGGTAACTTCGTTACAAGCGGTAAGTATACGGTGACATACGAGCCTAAGGTGGAAAACGGTCAAACGCAGCAAGTTGCTGAGAACACCGTGAAGTTTACTGTCGCTTCGGATGCTACAAAGGTAGACTACCTCAATACGGGTGGTGAGAATTGGCTGAGCACAACATTTAACGACAGGACTGAATCAAACAAATCGAATAATAAATTCATTGGTGAGACGGCAGCATCTGCTACCTACGACAAGACTACAGGCTCAGGTGAGACTACAAACACCAAGGCATACACCGCCATTCTTCCCAACCCAGCCAACGAGAGCGACATGAAGTTGACCATCTCGTACACGCTGATTTCAGAGGATACGGGCGAGAAGATTGCGGTGAACGACAAGACCGTTACTGTTCCCCACGAGTACTGCCAGTGGAAGCCGAACTTCGCCTATACCTATCTCTTCAAGATCACCGAGCAGTCGGCAGACCTTTACCCCATCACCTTCGATGCTTGTGTGGTTGAGGACGAGACAGGCAAGCAGGAAACCATCACTACCGTTGACGAGCCATCATGGACCGTGTTCGCAACTGATACAAATGGCAAGTCTTACAAGACCATCGAAAGCGAGTTCACTGCAAACGACGTCATCTACGCTACTCTGCTCAAGAGCGGCGGCTCAATCGCAGAATTGACTACAAGTAATGCCCAACTCTACACCGTCACAACAACCGACGCTACCAAGTTCCCAATCACCGAGGGTTCAGTGGCGAATGCGCTGAAGAATTCTACTGTTACTGGCAATATTACGGTAACGAAGTTTGGTGACAACCAATCTGGTATAACCGATTCGAACTTGACAAGCCAGGTTCCAACCGAGGACGGCAACAAGATTACGCTCACGGGCAGCCAAAAGGTAATGACGTGGACGGCATCAGCCAACACGGTATACGCTGTAGAGTACACCGAGACAGACAACAACAGCGTCACTACCAAGACCTATAAGGTCATCAAGATCGGTGGTACAACTGGTCAGACAGACGGTGATTAAAAAGAAACGTACGTGAAGAAATAAATGTTTTAAAAACATTATATTAATGTCGAGTGAGCCCTTGGTGCGTGAGCATCGAGGGCTTTTTTTGATGCGCTATGCGCCTGCCTCATCAGCGCAAGTTATAAATATTATGGCCGGAATATCGCCAATACCAAGAAGATCCGTTATCTTTGCATAAGATAAGCTGCACTCGGCAAAATGCAGGAGCACATTATTATCAGATGGTTGAGTCTCAAAAGCACAATAGAATATCTTGGTGAATGGGAGATGTTATATAATCCGAATTTTAATTGTACCGAATTCGATACAATTAAAAATGCAGCGGGTAGCAACAATTTTGTGCTTTCCGTGAAGGTGTGGATTCAAAGAACCGGCGCAGTAGGCATCATGGCAAAAGCTGGCAGATACGGAGGAACATACGGGACTATGCCAGCATCAACGAACTCATCTGCCTCTCGAACATGGAGAACCTCAATGCGGTATTCATCAATGACGGCATGCCCCAATCTGAGCGACTCATCAAACTGAACCAGATTGCCATCCAGCAAATGAAGATTCTGGAAGATAATGGTGGCAGAAACCTATTGAAATAAAAATCTTAACTTGCACTTCAACACCTCAGATGTCTTTCTTGATAGAGTTTCTTGACGATAGACAACTTAATGAATATGTGACTTTGCTTAACGCTATAGAGTAGTGCGGCACGACAGGCATTGCGGCAAACTTATGCAAACGTCGTTTTGCTGGTGTCCTTTCGAACAAGCACAAGGGCGCGGCGAGGGCGCCACGCCTCCTACGCCCAGCATAGATATAGCATACGCCAAGCGCTTACAACAATCACAGTGTAGTAGTCGACGTGTCCCCACGTCGACCTTAGCGCATAAGAAAGGCGTGCCAAGCATTCCCCTGTGCTTGTCTGGAATGCTTGTCGTGCGCATCATCAGCCTTTGGGTCGACGTGGGGACACGTCGACTACTACACTGTGCTTGTCGTACTACGCCACGCATAGAAATAAAAAGCGCGGGAGGTTAAGATATTCTAATTTTCTGCGCGTTTTCTTTCTCCTTTGACTGGAAATCACTATATTTGCACCCAAATATACATAACATAGAAAGGCTGAAAAGCGTGAAAATAAGAGAAGTGGTCAATGCCCTTGAACGTTTCGCGCCCCTGCCCCTGCAAGAGAGCTATGACAATGCCGGCTTGCAGGTAGGACTGACAGAGGCGGATATTTCAGGGGCTTTGTTGTGTCTTGACGTGACGGAACGCGTGGTTGACGAGGCTGTGGAGCTGGGATGCAACCTGATCGTATCGCACCATCCCCTCATCTTCCGCCCACTAAGACGCATTGCCGGAGAGAATGACGTGCAGCGCACCGTGGCAAAAGCCATCGGAAAGGGCATCTGTATCGTCTCGATGCACACCAACATGGACAATGCACGGGGCGGCGTGAACTTCAAGATCGCCGAGAAGATGGGACTCACAGACGTGGACTTCTTCACGCCCGTGCGCACCGTGGACGGCATAGAAGGGGCAAGCGGCGTGATGGGCACATTCGCGGAACCCTTGGCAGCAGACGACTTCGTGGTGCTGCTGAAGCGCGTGTTTGGCGTGGAATGTCTGGAATGTAACCAGCTGCTGCGCCGACCGATTAGCCGTGTGGCACTCTGTGGAGGAGCAGGCTCCTTTCTGCTTGACGACGCTGTGGCGGCAGGCGCAGATGCTTTCGTGACGGGCGAAATGCACTATCACGAGTATTTCGGCAGAGAACAGCAGATACAGATCGCCGTGACGGGACACTATCAGAGCGAACAATATACGAACGAAATATTCAAAACAATAATAGAGGAACGGTGCGAAGGCGTGCGTTGCCATTTGACGCAGGTGAACACCAATCCCATCATTTATCTATAATTATTATGGTAAAGAAAAATCCTACAGAATTGTCAGTAGAAGAGAAGCTGAAGACACTCTATCAGTTGCAGACCACACTCTCTGCGATTGACGAGAAGCGTGCAGTGAGAGGCGAACTGCCCCTCGAAGTGCAGGACTTGGAGGATGAAATCCAGGGTCTGAACACTCGTGTGAACAACATCTCGAACGAGATCCAGGAGTTCCAGAATGCTGTGAACCAGAAGAAGAGCGAGATTGCAGAGGCACAGGCGAGCGTGGAAAGATACAAGAACCAGCTCAACGATGTGAAGAACAACCGCGAATATGACACGCTGAGCAAGGAGATAGAGTTCCAGAACCTGGAGATAGAACTGTGCAACAAGAAGATCAAGGAAGCCCTTGTCAAGGTGGAGGAGAAGAAGAAGGAACTCGCCAAGAGCGAGGAGCAGATAGAAGACCGCACCAAGGCTCTCGCCGACAAGAAGTCGGAACTGGAGGAAATCATGCAGGAGACACGCGAGGAAGAGGAAATCCTCAAGGTGAAGGCAAGCGAACTGGAGACCAAGATCGAACCCAGACTGCTCACCAGCTTCCAGCGTATCCGCAAGAACGCACGCAACGGACTGGGCATCGTCTATGTGCAGCGCGATGCCTGCGGCGGTTGCTTCAACAAGATTCCGCCCCAGCGCCAGCTCGACATCAAGATGCACAAGAAGGTGATCGTGTGTGAATATTGCGGCCGCATCATGATCGACCCCGAACTGGCAGGCGTGAAGGTGGAGGCTCCGGTAGAGGAGAAGCCCAAGCGTAAGCGTGCCATCCGCAAGCGTGATGCTGAAGACGAGGATTAAACCTACGGCATATAGAAAACGAAAGAGTCCCGATGCGAAGTGAAACTTTGCATCGGGACTCTTTCGTTTTCCAGGTCTTTGGGGTCAGAACTGGAAGTAGATGAACGGCTGTATGCCGCTGCTCTTCACCTGGATGACCACGTAGATGACCGCTGTGATGAGCAGGGCGCAAACCACTACGTTGGTCTTGCTGATGAGGCGGATGATGCCGTCTTGCCAACGGTCGGGCAGGTAGTGGCTGACATAGCCGAACGCCATCAGCATGAAGATATATTTGTATCCTTCTACCACCTGGAGGAACAACTCGGGGTGGAAGTCGGTGAAGATCTGCCGGATCATCAGCCAGCTGCCGGCGAAGGTGGAGTGGCGGAAGAATATCCAGGCGAGACACACGAAGTGGAACGTCAGGAAGATGGCACCCCACTTGCGCCATCCGGTGGATTCGTAGCGTTTGTCGTGGTGCAGAACCTCCTGACTGAAAAATTTGTGCAGTGCCAGTGCAGTGCCGTGCATGCCGCCCCAAAACACGAAGTTGAGGCTGGCACCATGCCACAAGCCGCCGAGGAGCATGGTGATGATGAGGTTGACATATTGCCGCACCTTGCCCTTGCGGTTGCCGCCGAGCGAGATGTAGATGTAGTCGCGTATCCAGGTGGACAGCGAGATGTGCCAACGGCGCCAGAAGTCGGTGATGCTCGTGCTGCGGTAGGGAGCGTTGAAGTTGATGGGAAAATGGAATCCCAACAGCAGGGCTATGCCGATCGCCATGTCGCTGTAGCCGCTGAAGTCGCAATAGATCTGCATGGCATAGCCATAGACGCCGAGCAGGTTTTCGAGTCCGGAATAGAGGTTGGGGTTGTCGAAGATGCGGTCGACGAAGTTGAGCGAGATATAGTCGCTGATTACTGCCTTCTTGAAAAGTCCGATGACGATGAAGTAGACGCCTTGCGCAAACATCATGCGGGTGATGCGGACGGGCTTGCTTATCTGCGGTGCGAAGTCGCTCGCACGGACGATAGGTCCGGCTACGAGTTGGGGGAAGAACGACACATAGAAGGCATAGTCGAGCAGGTGGGGCAGCGGTTTCAGGCTGCCGCGATACACATCGATGGTGTAGCTCATGCTCTGGAACGTGAAGAAGCTGATGCCTACGGGCAGGAAGATGTCCCATGGCTGGAAGTTGTGGCCGATCATCTGGGCGATCATTCCCGCAAAGAAATTGGTATACTTGAAGTAGCCGAGCAGTCCGAGGTCTATCAGCAGACTGAGCGTGACGAGCCGTTTGCCGACCTTTTTGTTGTCTTTGTGGCGGGCGATGGCACGGGCGATATAGAAGTCGGACGTGGTGACGAGGGCAAGCAGGATGAAGTATACGCCACTGCTCTTGTAGTAGAAATAGTAGGAGAACAGGGTCACGAAGAGCAGCCGGGCGTTGAACCGCTTCTGCAGGAGCATGTAGACGAACGAGAAACCGAGGAAGAGCAGCAGGAACGTCCCGCTGCTGAATATCATGGGTTCTTGTGGGTTGTAGCTGAGGGTGTGCAGTATGTTGGTGATTATATCGCTATTTGCGTTCATCTTGTTGGTGTGCTAAGTCAGTTAAAGTCTTCGTATCCTGCCATGAGCGACTTGTAGAAGGCTGTCGCTACAATCTTTCCGCCGCCATACGACAGGTGGGTGTAGTCCTTGTTGGCCATGTTCTTGTCCACGAGTTTTTTCATGCTTCCTTTGCCGCCCATGGCTTTGTACAGGTCGTAGAAGGCCACTCCTGTCTGCGATGCCATGAGCTTCTGGTAGGCACCGAGTTCTTCCACGCCGCGCATGGTGGTGATGCCGGAAGCGGTGCGCTCGTCGCGGTCGGGCACGCTGACCACAAGGATGCTGGCGTTGGGATAGGCTTGCTTCATCAGTTCGACCACTTTCTTCATGCGGTTGACATAGGTCTTGTAGATGGCGGAAGTGTTGCGGCTGTTCACCACGTTGAGTCCGAAGTGGAGGACGATGAGGTCGTAGGGGCGGAGCTTGGCAAATTCCTTCATCGTCTTCAGCGGGATGCTTGCCAGGGTGAAGCCTGCCGAACCGCGCATGCTGAAGTTGTCGAGCGTCACGCCATGCTGTCCTTCGAGGGCAATGCCATAGGCAAGGGTGCCGGCGCTGACTTCCCTGAACTGGTATTTGATGCTGCTCATGTTGCCTAATGTCTCGTGCACTTGCACTTCGTTGGAGCCAGCGATGGGGGTAGTCTCGGGGGGTGTGTTGTTGATGGAGGTCTGCAGGTTGAAGCCACCGGCGGTCTTGAAGTAGATCTTTGCGGAAGTCCAGGTGGCTGTGAGCGGTTTGTATTTTGTCCCGGTGTTGGTCACTTGGGCACCTTCAGCTACGTTGGTGTATCGCTGGCTGATGCCTTCGAGGGCGTGGTCGAAGGGCTTCTTCACCACTTCGTGCTCGTTCAGTCCGCTGAACTGCTGCGATATGGTGCGGCGGTTGCGAATGAACGTGTTGCCGCAGTCTATCCATCCGGCACCTACGCCGCCGAACTTCTGTTGCAGCATCTCACGCAAGTCGCACGTAAGGATGTCTCCCTCGATGAACGAGTCGCCATAGTAGGCGATGCGCACGGGGCGGTTCATGTGCTTGCGGTTCTTCAGCGCTGCATAGAAATGATCCATTTCGGGTGAGGAAACGCCATAGTCGTCAATCTCGGTCACGTCGGGATGCGGCTTCTTCACTTTGGGCTTCTGTATGGTTCCGGCAGCGTCTTTTGTCTTTTGCTGGGCGATGCGCTTGGGCGGAACGGGCTTGGGGATGATGTCTGTGACTTCGGTCTCTTGGGGTTTGATGACTTCGCTCAATATGTTGACAGGGCGAAGGTCGGTGCCGCCCACCGAGAGTGTGGGCAGCAGGTGCATGAACAGCAGCAGAGACGTGATGAGAGCTACCAATGTGAAGGTGCGTGCTGATTCGTTCATTTTGCGTGTTGCTAACTATAATATAATATAATGTGTAGAATGATGTAGTTGAATGTTGTGGCTTGTGTACCGTGTTTTTAGGGTTTTGGGGGGATGGCTATCTGATGCCGCGTGCTTTGAATATGCGCTCCTTGGCTTCGTTTATTTCCTGGAACTTCTTCTCGGCTGCCCGTCTCACGTCCTCTCCGAGTGTAGCTACACGGTCGGGGTGATGTTTGAGCGCCATCTTGCGGTAGGCTGCTTTCACTTCTTCGTCGGTAGCGGAAGGTGAAACTTCCAGCACCTTGTAGGCGGAATCCAAATTGTCGTTGCCGAGACTGAAGATGGAGTCTACCTCCTTGTCGCTCATCAGCATGGCGCTGGCGATTTCACGGATGGCGTCGATTTCTTCCTTGGTGACGTTGCTGTCGGCTTTGGCAATCATGGCAAGGAAGTTGAGCAACTGCAGTCGCTGTCCATAGTCCATGTTGGCGGCGATTTGCTCACCGCTTTGTATCACTGCCTTCCTGAAAGACCCGGGCTGCCGGGCTTCCATCTTCTTTTGTTCGTCAAATATTTTGAGCAATATCTCGTTGCCTTGCTGTTCGGCAGCGGCACCGAAGTTGGTGCGCAAGAACCTTCTCACGCACTCCATTTCAGAGTGCATGATCTTTCCGTCTGCCTTGATGACGTAAGCAGCCAATACGAGAAGAGAGAAGAAAAATGAGTTGCGTTGACCTTCCGCCTGTCGTTCCTGGTCGTTGAATATGTTGTGGTCGGGGGTGTTGACTTCGTCGATACCCTTGTCGAAAAGTGCTCCGAGCACGATGCCTGCAAGGGCTCCCAATGGTCCTGCTGTGATGAATCCCAAGAAGCCGCCAATCCATTTACCTAATGCCATGTTCTGTTTGTTTTTGTTGAATATTATTACTGGTAGTGCAACGCTGTTTTGTCAAATGTTTTTGTAGTCGGGTACCTCCTTTAGGAAGGTGTAGCCACGGCTTTCGTAGTCCATTTTGCAACAGTAGCTCTCCATGCCGTTACTCACGATCAGGTAGTCTACCTTGAGGAGCATGTTATAGATGGATATTTGGTCGAACACCTTTTGGGTGAGTTTGATGGTCGGTGCCTTGTATTCCACAATCATTCTCGGGCGGAGGTTGGTGTCGTAGAGCACACTGTCAGCGCGCAATGTCTTGTCGCCCACTTGCAGTTTCACCTCGTTTGCGAGTAGCGAAGTGGGGTAGTTCTTATGCTCAATCAGATAATGCACGAAATGTTGCCTAACCCATTCTTCGGGAGTCAGCGCCACATATTTCCGTCTGAGAATGTCAAAAATGGTGGGTTTAAGCTGTGTTCCTGAAATTTTTATTTGATAACTCGGTAGGTTTAATCGATACATTTTTGTACTTTTGCATTTGGCTTGCAAAGTTAGTGGAAAATGGAATAACGGCAAAATAAAACCTCCGAATTATTCTCTTCCGCCAGTGCCTTTTACACCTTATTATATATATAGGTTTGAAAAGGCCTATACCTTATTATATATATGGGGCGAGAAAAAGGCTTCAAAACTTGGATATTTCGGACGAAGTATCGACTTGCTTCCAAAAACGCGAATTATAGACAACAGATATTATGCTTGACAGACAACAGAGCGGCACCACATTCGCTTCCATCATGCAAGGCTTGAAGTCGGGAACGTATATGCCGATTTATATCTTGATGGGTGACGAGCCTTATTACATCGACCAGATTTCCGACTATATCAGTGGGCATGCGCTCAAACCAGAAGAAAAGGATTTCAATCTTTCCATTGTGTTTGGTTCAGATACCACAGCCAAGCAGGTGATAGACACGGCTCGCCGTTATCCGATGATGTCTGAGCGTCAGGTGGTGGTGGTAAAAGAAGCCCAAAACATTAAAAACATAGATGCGCTGGAGGCATATCTGAGAAATCCGATGCCGTCGACCGTGCTGGTGTGGTGTCATAAGAACGGCACCATTGACCGCAGGAAGAAGGCTTCGGCTGCGATCATCACGATGGCTGCTAAGATGGGCGTGGTCTTCGAAAGCAAAAAACTGCGTGACCGCGAACTTCCAGGATTTATCTCTGCCTACTTGAAAAGCAACAAGGCGTCCATAGACGACAAGTCGGCTCAAATGATAGCTGATCATGTGGGTGCCGATTTGAGTCGTCTCACTTCTGAGCTTGACAAGTTGCTCGTTTCGTTTACTGACGGTGATAGGAGAGTGACCCCCGAAATCGTAGAGCGGCAGATTGGAGTGAGCAAAGATTTCAATGCGTTTGAATTGAGAAATGCCATCGTGCAGAAGGATGTTTTCAAGGCAAATCAGATTATCAAATATTTTGACACTAATCCGAAAGCAGGTTCTCTCTATTCGTTTCTCCCAATGCTCTTCAAGTATTTCCAAAATCTGATGATCGCCTATTATGCACCCGACAGGAACAACGGAAATGCGCTGGCGAAGTTTCTGGAATTGCCTTCTGCGTGGGCTGTGAAAGACTACCAGACGGGCATGCGAAATTACCCTGCTATGAAAACTGTGCAGATAATTTATAAAATTAGAGAGATAGATGCCAAAAGTAAGGGTCTGGACAACCCAAATACGGGTGGGGGAGACTTGATGAAGGAGCTAATTTTCTTCATTTTGCACTGATTTGACACCTATTTTCATTCTATTTTAAGCTAAAAGAAGCACCTGAAAAGGGTGCTTTTTTTAGCTTAAAACCTTAGTCCTAAATGGCTTTGCCTATATAGGAAGCACTCAAAACTTGCGTTTTTCGAGCCGTTTGAAGGGCTGGTCGGGATTATTCGAAAAATGGAAGAAACGGCCTTTTAAGCTCTTCCGAGATTTAGAGTTTGCATTTAATAACGTTTCTGTTTGTTGATTTTGATATGTAAATATTACGTTCGCAGTGTCTGTATTTGTATTTGTAAACCAATATTACATTTGTAAACACGTATAGCCTATGTTTGTAGATATAAATATGTAAACATAAATATAGGTATTCCGATACGTAAATACATATTTATACATACATATTGTATATTTTATATGATATTGATAATCAGTGTTATATATATAATCTATAAACCATTAGAAGAAGAAATTAAGCCTCAATGTAGGGGCGCTTGCCTGCCTATATAATGTTTACGCATCTATAATAGATAAATAACATCGTAATATTCAGATGTTTAAGTATGTTTATTAAATATATAGATAGGTGTGTAAATGCAGACTTCTTCAGATTTGTAAATACGAACAGGTGGAAACACGATATACTACAGACATACCTATAAACTTTAGAACTACAAATGTGAATATATGAAGTACGAATTATTAATTTATATTTGTGTATTCCACAAAAACGATTTACCTTTGTAAAAGATTACAGAAACGAGGGCTCATGCCCTAAATAACAGGTTAGCACTAAAAATGAAAGACAGAATCAAACAATTAATGGAGAGTCAGAACATGACCCAACAGGCGTTTGCCCAATACATCGATATTTCTACTGCATCGTTGAGCAGCATCCTTAACGGACGTACCAAACCGACCTTGAATACTGTCGAGGCCATTCGCAAGAGTTTTCCTACGATCAACATCGAGTGGCTCATGTTTGGCATGGGCACGATGTTTGCCGACGGTGATGCTCCTGCACCCGTTGGCGGAGACGGCGACAAGCCTGCTGGCAATGAAGAAGAACCTACTCTCGATTTCGGTATGGACGATACGGATGTCATGACAGGCGCGAAAATGAAAGGTCAGGAAACTATGGAAAGCCAAAGTGTGCCGCCTACACCCAATAAGAACATCATTCCTGCTGTCAAATATATTGACAAACCGCAGCGACATATCACAGAGATAAGAGTATATTTCGATGACCTGACATTTGAAACTTTTGTGCCAGAGAAGTAAGGAGTGTTATTTATTTTTATTACTTTTGCATAAGATAGATTTCACGCTTTGGTTCGTGAATGTCCGTGTATGCCATCGACAAAGACAACGTCGGACATATTTCGGTTTCTTGCGTGTGGAATAACGTTATTATAAAAATGAAGAAATACATTTTAGACTTGACCGTATTGTCTGTAGAGCGTGTCAACGAGAAGTATGTGCTCATACGTCTCACCGACAGCAAGCCTCTACCGGAGATGATGCCTGGTCAGTTTGTCGAGGTGAGAGTGGACGGCTCGCCTTCAACATTCTTGCGTCGTCCGATATCCATCAACCATGTAGACTATGAGAAAAACGAGCTTTGGTTGCTTGTTGCCACGATTGGCGATGGAACGCGCCGTCTTGGTTGTCTCCATGAAGGTGACGTGTTGAACTGCGTGCTTCCCTTGGGCAATGGATTCACGATGCCTGTTTCTGCCGATGAGAACATATTGCTCGTCGGTGGAGGTGTGGGGGTAGCCCCCTTGCTCTATTTTGGCGAGCGTATCAAGGCT
Source organism: Lachnospiraceae bacterium (assembly GCA_963654295.1). Lineage (GTDB taxonomy): Bacteria > Bacteroidota > Bacteroidia > Bacteroidales > Bacteroidaceae > Prevotella. The sequence continues at coordinate 12,849 of CAVJZZ010000072.1, forward strand.
ATGGGCGGCAAGCCTGTGTTCCTGTTGGGTGCGCGTTCTGCCAAAGACCTGCTTGAGATGGATCTGTTCCGTTCGGTAGGTGAAGTATATGTGACCACCGAAGACGGGAGCGAGGGCGAGAAAGGATTTGTGACCAACCACACCATTCTTTCCAAGCGTAAATTCGATCGCATCTCTACCTGCGGTCCCAAGCCGATGATGATGGCTGTGGCACGCTATGCCACGACGGCGGATGTGGAATGTGAGGCTTCGCTGGAGAATATGATGGCTTGCGGACTTGGCGCTTGCCTGTGCTGTGTGGAGAAAACCACGGAAGGCAATTTGTGTGTGTGCAAGGAAGGACCGGTGTTTAATATTCGGAGGTTATTATGGCAGAACTAAATGTAAAGATAAATGAACTCTCTTTGAAGAACCCTGTGATGACTGCATCGGGCACATTCGGTTATGGAGTAGAGTTTGCCGACTTTGTTCCGTTGGACGGCATTGGCGGCATTATAGTAAAAGGTACAACCCTGCATGCGCGTGAAGGCAATGACTATCCGCGTATGGCAGAAACAGCCCAGGGCATGCTCAACTGTGTGGGACTGCAAAACAAGGGCGTGGACTATTTCTGCGAGCACATCTATCCGCAGATAAAGGACATCGACACCAACATGATTGTCAATGTGAGCGGTTCTTCTCCTGAGGACTATGCTGCCTGCGCTGCACGCATCGATGCACTCGACCGTATTCCTGCCATTGAGCTGAACATCTCTTGTCCCAACGTGAAGCAGGGCGGCATGGCGTTTGGTGTGACTGCCAAGGGAGCAGCGAGTGTTGTGCGTGAGGTGCGCAAGCATTACCACAAGACGCTGATTGTGAAACTCTCGCCCAATGTGACGGATATTACCGAGATAGCGCGTGCCTGTGAAGACGAGGGTGCCGACAGTGTTTCGCTCATCAATACGCTTATGGGTATGGCTGTAGACATAGAGAAGCGTAAGCCGTTGCTCAGCATCTCTACTGGCGGACTGAGCGGTCCTTGTGTGAAACCCGTAGCCTTGCGCATGGTGTGGCAAGTGGCCAAGGCGGTGAAGATACCTGTTATCGGCTTGGGAGGCATTACCACTGCCGAGGATGCCATCGCTTTCTTGATGGCTGGTGCAACAGCCGTAGAAATAGGCACAGCCAACTTCCTCGACCCTGCCGTGACCATCAAGGTGCGCGACGGCATCAACGATTGGCTTGACCGCCATGGTTGCAAGTCGGTCAGTGAGATTATCGGAGCACTCAACGTTTGATTGCTTGTCATCATACCGTGTGCATCACGCTTGTCCGTGGTGCACACGTTTTATATCTGCCTGTCGGTTATGCTGACGGCAAAACATTACGCAAGTGAAAACACAAGATTTGACACACGGCAGCGTCGTGGGCAACATCCTTACCTTCTCGTTGCCCTACATGCTCGCCTATTTTCTGCAGATGCTGTATGGCTTGGCAGACATGTTCTTCATCGGACTTTATTGTGGCGTGGACAGCATTACCGCTGTGTCCAATGGTGCACAGG
>CAVJZZ010000073.1:0-14363 GCA_963654295.1 Lachnospiraceae bacterium
GTACCCATATCCGGATTTCCTCGATGTGCAGTTAAAGTCTTTCAAAGACTTCTTGCAGTTGGATACTCCGCCTGAGGAACGCAAGAACGACGGTCTGTACAAGGTGTTCTCTGAGAATTTCCCCATTACAGATACGCGTAACAACTTCGTTCTTGAGTTCTTGGATTACTATATTGACCCGCCCCGTTATTCGATAGACGAATGTCTTGAGCGCGGACTGACGTATAGCGTACCATTGAAGGCTAAAATGAAACTGTATTGTACAGACCCTGACCATGAGGATTTCGGTACATTCATTCAGGATGTCTTCTTGGGAACGATTCCTTACATGACGGCTAATGGCACTTTTGTGATCAATGGTGCTGAACGTGTTGTGGTATCACAGTTGCATCGTTCTCCGGGTGTGTTCTTTGGACAAGGTGTGCATGCGAACGGTACCGTTCTGTATTCTGCTCGTATCATTCCGTTCAAGGGCTCTTGGATTGAATTTGCTACAGACATCAACAATGTGATGTATGCCTACATCGACCGCAAGAAGAAGTTGCCGGTAACCACTCTCCTCCGTGCTATCGGTTTCGAAAAGGACAAGGATATCCTTCAGATTTTCGACCTTGCAGAAGAGGTGAAGGTAAACAAGAAGAACATCAAGGCTGCGGTTGGTAGAAAGTTGGCTGCTCGTGTGCTCAAGACATGGAATGAAGATTTCGTTGATGAGGATACGGGTGAGGTGGTTTCTATCGAACGTACTGAGGTGATCATGGAACGTGAGACCGAGATTACGGAAGACAATATGGACGAAATCTTGGACAGCGGCTGCAATTCTATTCTCCTTCACAAGGATGAAGAGTTGGCCAACAAGTATTCCATCATCTTCAATACGCTCGGCAAGGACCCCAGCAATTCCGAGAAGGAAGCCGTTCTTTACATCTACCGCCAGTTGCGTAATGCAGATCCTGCTGATGACGCTTCTGCACGTGAGGTCATCCAGAACTTGTTCTTCTCAGACAAGCGTTATGACCTTGGCGAGGTGGGCCGCTACAGAATCAACAAGAAGTTGGGACTCGACACCGATACCGATGTTCGTGTGCTGACGAAAGAAGATATTATCGAGATTATCAAATATCTCATCCAGCTGATTAACTCAAATGCGACAGTGGACGATATTGACCACTTGTCTAACCGCCGTGTACGCACTGTAGGTGAGCAGTTGAGTAATCAATTCTCTATTGGTTTGGCGCGTATGAGCCGCACGATCCGTGAGCGTATGAACGTACGTGACAACGAAGTGTTCACTCCTACAGACCTGATCAATGCCAAGACAATTTCGAGTGTTATCAATTCCTTCTTTGGTACCAACCCGTTGTCTCAGTTTATGGACCAGACCAACCCCTTGGCAGAGGTAACCCACAAGCGTCGTCTTTCTGCATTGGGTCCTGGCGGTTTGTCTCGTGAGCGTGCCGGTTTCGAGGTGCGCGACGTACACTATACGCATTATGGTCGTTTGTGTCCTATCGAGAGTCCTGAAGGTCCTAACATCGGTCTGATTTCTTCACTCTGTCTTTATGCGAAGATCAACGACCTTGGTTTCATCGTCACTCCGTATCGTGAGGTTAAGGATGCCAAGGTGGATATGGACAATGCAGATGTGAAGTATCTCACAGCCGAGGAAGAGGAGTCGAAGATCATCGGTCAGGGAAATGCTCCGTTGAATGAAGACGGAACCTTTATCCGTGAAGTGGTGAAGTGTCGTCAGGATGCAGACTATCCTGTGGTGACTCCCGACAATGTAGACTACGTAGACGTTGCTCCACAGCAGATTGCATCAGTATCTGCAGGCTTGATTCCTTTCTTGGAGCATGATGACGGTCACCGTGCATTGATGGGTTGTAACATGATGCGCCAGGCAGTGCCTTTGCTTCACAATGATGCGCCTATTGTCGGCACAGGTCTTGAGAAGCAGGTGTGTGAGGATTCTCGCACGATGATCACTGCAGAAGGGGAAGGTGTGATTGAATATGTAGACGCTACAACCATCCGCATCCTCTACGATAGAACAGAGGAAGAGGAATTTGTCAGCTTCGAGCCCGCTTTGAAGGAGTATCGTATTCCGAAGTTCCGCCGCACCAACCAGAACATGACCATAGACCTTCGTCCTATTTGCAATAAGGGACAGCGTGTGAAGGCAGGCGATATCCTGACTGAAGGATATGCTACAGAAAATGGAGAGCTCGCACTCGGCCGTAACCTCCTCGTTGCATATATGCCATGGAAGGGTTACAACTATGAGGACGCCATCGTGTTGTCAGAACGTATGGTTCGTGACGATGTGCTGACCAGTGTTCATGTGGACGAGTATTCTCTTGATGTGCGTGAGACAAAGCGCGGTATGGAGGAGTTCACCAGTGACATTCCTAATGTGAGCGAAGAAGCCACCAAGGATTTGGACGACAATGGTATTATCCGTATCGGTGCCCGCGTAGAACCGGGTGACATCATGATCGGTAAGATTTCGCCTAAGGGTGAAAGCGATCCTTCACCTGAGGAGAAACTGCTCCGTGCCATCTTCGGTGACAAGGCTGGTGATGTGAAAGATTCTTCATTGAAGGCTAATCCTTCACTGAGTGGTGTTGTGATTGACAAGAAGTTGTTCTCTCGTGCCGTCAAGACCCGTGAGTCGAAGAAACAGGACAAGGTGATACTTGCCAAGATTGACGAAGAATATGAGGCAAAGGGTGAAGACTTGAAGGATATCCTGGTTGACAAGCTGATGACCCTTACAGAGGGTAAGGTATCTAAGGGTGTCAAGGATTATTCTGGTGCAGAGACCATCACCAACGGAAGTAAGTTTACGGTTCCCGCACTCAAGAACCTCGACTATGAGGGCATCCAGAGCAGCGGCTGGACAGAAGACGAGCATACCAACAGCTTGATTCAGAAGCTGATCATGAACTACATCCGCAAGTATAAGTTGCTCGATGCAGAACTCAAGCGCCGCAAGTTCGCCATTACTATTGGTGACGAGTTACCCTCAGGCGTGCTTCAGATGGCGAAGGTATACATTGCCAAGAAGCGTAAGATCGGTGTCGGTGACAAGTTGGCTGGTCGCCATGGTAACAAGGGTATTGTGTCCAAGGTGACCCGTATGGAAGACATGCCGTTCTTGGAGGATGGACGTCCAGTCGACTTGGTGTTGAACCCGTTGGGTGTGCCTTCTCGTATGAACCTTGGTCAGATCTTCGAGGCTATTCTCGGTGCAGCCGGTAGAAAGCTCGGCGTTAAGTTCGCCACACCTATCTTCGACGGTGCCAAACTTGCAGACCTCTCGGAATGGACGGACAAGGCAGGTTTGCCACACCTTTGCTCTACACACCTCTATGACGGTGAGACCGGTGAGCGCTTCGACCAGCCGGCAACAGTCGGTGTGACCTACTTCTTGAAACTCGGTCACATGGTTGAGGACAAGATGCACGCACGTAGTATCGGTCCTTACTCTCTCATCACGCAGCAGCCTCTTGGCGGTAAGGCCCAGTTCGGTGGTCAGCGTTTCGGAGAGATGGAGGTTTGGGCTCTTGAGGCATTCGGTGCGAGCCACGTGCTGCAGGAAGTTCTTACTATCAAGAGTGACGATGTCGTAGGACGTTCTAAGGCATACGAGGCAATCGTCAAGGGAGAGCCAATGCCTACACCTGGTATTCCGGAATCACTCAATGTGTTGCTTCATGAGCTGAGAGGACTTGGCTTAAGTATCAAACTTGACTAAATACATACAAGAAAATGGCTTTCAAAAAAGATACAAAGATAAAGACTAATTTTACGAAGATTACCATCGGTCTCGCTTCACCTGAAGAGATCCTGGAAAATTCGTATGGTGAGGTGACCAAGCCTGAGACCATCAACTATCGCACCTACAAGCCTGAGCGCGACGGCTTGTTCTGTGAACGCATCTTCGGTCCTACGAAGGACTATGAGTGCGCTTGCGGCAAGTACAAGCGTATCAGATATAAAGGTATCGTGTGCGACCGATGCGGTGTTGAGGTGACAGAGAAGAAGGTGCGCCGCGAGCGTTCTGGCCATATCGAACTGGTCGTTCCTGTTGCTCATATCTGGTATTTCCGTTCATTGCCTAACAAGATAGGCTATCTGCTCGGAATGCCTACCAAGAAGTTGGATGCGGTCATCTACTATGAGAAGTATGTGGTCATCAATCCGGGTGTTCTCGCAGGCAAGACAGACGCCGAGGAGAACGAAATCAACGGTTCTCACAAGTTCGACCTTCTGTCGGAAGATGAATATATCGATATCCTCGACAACCAGCTTCCCGAAGGAAACGAGCGCTTGGCAGACGACGACCCCAACAAGTTTGTTGCCAAGATGGGTGCAGAGGCCATCTTCGACCTCTTGAGCACGATAGACCTCGACACGCTTTCTTATGAATTGCGTGACCGTGCCAACAACGACTCTTCACAGCAGCGCAAAACCGAAGCGTTGAAGCGCTTGCAGGTGGTAGAGGCTTTCCGTTCAAGCGTCGGCGTGAATCGTCCCGAATGGATGATCATGAAGATTATCCCGGTTATCCCGCCAGAGCTTCGTCCACTCGTGCCATTGGATGGCGGTCGTTTCGCTACATCAGACCTCAACGACCTCTATCGCCGTGTGATCATTCGTAACAACCGTTTGAAGCGACTGATGGAAATCAAGGCTCCTGAGGTGATCCTCCGCAACGAGAAGCGTATGCTTCAGGAAGCTGTGGATTCACTTTTCGACAACTCTCGCAAGAGCAGTGCTGTGAAGAGTGAGAGCAACCGCCCCTTGAAGTCTTTGTCTGATTCGCTCAAAGGTAAGTCAGGTCGTTTCCGTCAGAACCTTCTCGGTAAGCGTGTCGACTATTCAGCACGTTCCGTAATTGTCGTAGGTCCTGAACTGAAGATGGGCGAATGCGGTCTGCCTAAGTTGATGGCAGCTGAGCTTTACAAACCGTTCATTATCCGCAAACTGATTGAACGCGGCATCGTGAAGACCGTGAAGAGCGCCAAGAAGATTGTAGACCGTCGTGAGCCTGTAATCTGGGACATCCTGGAGAACGTGATGAAGGGTCACCCCGTATTGCTCAACCGTGCACCTACACTTCACCGTCTCGGTATACAGGCATTCCAGCCCAAACTCATCGAGGGCAAGGCTATCCAGCTTCACCCGTTGGCATGTACGGCGTTCAATGCCGACTTCGACGGTGACCAGATGGCTGTGCACCTCCCCTTGAGCAACGAGGCTGTGCTCGAAGCCCAGATTCTGATGCTTCAGAGCCACAACATCCTGAACCCTGCCAATGGTGCCCCTATCACCGTGCCTTCACAGGACATGGTGCTCGGACTTTACTATATCACCAAGATCCGCCCAGGTGCAAAGGGTGAAGGACTCACATTCTATGGTCCCGAAGAAGCCCTTATCGCCCACAACGAAGGCCGTTGCGACCTTCATGCCCAAGTGAAGGTTATCGTGAACGACTTGGTTGACGGCAAGATTGAAAAGCGCCTTGTGGAGACTTCCGTAGGTCGTGTGATCGTGAACGGAATCATCCCCGATGAGGTGGGCTTTGTCAACAAGGTCATCTCCAAGAAGAGTCTTCGCGACATCATCGCCGACGTGATCAAGGTCGTAGGTTTTGCCCGTGCGTGCGAATTCCTCGACGGTATCAAGAACCTCGGTTATCGCATGGCATACCTCGCCGGACTTTCGTTCAACCTCGACGACATCATCATTCCGAAGGAAAAGGAAGAGATCGTCAAGAAGGGTAACGATGAAGTGCGCCAGATTACAGACAACTATAACATGGGTTTCATCACCGACAACGAGCGTTACAACCAGGTTATCGATACCTGGACTCATGTGAACAACGACCTCGGTGACGTGCTGATGAAGGAAATGACCGAAGCCGACCAAGGTTTCAATGCTGTGTTCATGATGCTTGATTCCGGTGCCCGTGGTTCTAAAGACCAGATTAAGCAGCTCTCCGGTATGCGTGGTCTGATGGCGAAGCCGCAGAAGGCTGGTGCCGAGGGTGCGCAGATCATTGAGAACCCTATCCTCTCCAACTTCAAGGAAGGTATGAGCGTGTTGGAATACTTCATTTCTTCACACGGTGCCCGTAAGGGTCTTGCCGATACCGCCATGAAGACAGCCGACGCCGGTTATCTGACCCGTCGACTGGTAGACGTTTCTCACGACGTGATCATCAACGAAGAGGATTGCGGCACACTCCGCGGACTTGTCTGCACCGCCCTCAAGAATGGCGATGAAATCATCTCCTCTCTCTATGAGAGAATTCTTGGTCGTGTGTCTGTTCATGATATCATCCATCCGAGCACAGGCGAACTCATCTGTGCTGCCGGTGAGGAAATCAATGAGGCCAAGGCTAAGGCGATCGAAGAGTCACCGATTGAAAGCGTTGAAATCCGCTCGGTGCTCACCTGCGAAAGCAAGCATGGCGTCTGCATGAAGTGCTACGGCCGTAACCTCGCCACCGCCCGTATGGTACAGATCGGCGAAGCTGCCGGTGTCATCGCTGCTCAGGCTATCGGTGAGCCGGGTACACAGCTTACCCTCCGTACGTTCCACGCCGGTGGTGTGGCTGCCAATGCTGCAGCCAATGCTTCTATCGTGGCAAAGAACGATTGCAAGATCGAATTTGACGAGCTCCGCACGGTGCCCTTCACAGAAGAAGGAGATGCCGGAAGCCGTGACTGCCAGATGGTGGTGAGCCGACTGGCTGAAATCCGCTTCGTGGATGCCAATACAGATATCGTACTGTCTACCCTCAACGTGCCTTATGGTAGTTCACTCTACTTCCAGCATGGTGACCTGGTTAAGAAGGGCGACCTCATCGCCAAGTGGGACCCGTTCAATGCCGTGATCGTTACGGAATACAAGGGTACGCTCCGCTTCAACGATATCATTGCCGGTGTGACCTACAAGGCAGAGACCGACGAAACCACAGGTCTTACCGAGAAGATCATCACCGAGTCGCGCGACAAGAGCAAGGTGCCTACCTGCGACATCCTTGATGCCAAGGGTAATGTGGTCGGCACTTACAACTTCCCTGTGGGTGGTCACGTGGTAGTGGAAGACGGTCAGTCTGTTTCCACAGGTACCACACTCGTCAAGATTCCACGTGCTGTCGGCAAGGCTGGTGACATCACCGGTGGTCTGCCACGTGTTACCGAACTCTTCGAAGCCCGCAACCCATCCAACCCGGCTGTCGTATCAGAAATCGACGGTGAGGTGTCTATGGGTAAGGTGAAACGAGGCAACCGTGAGATCATCATCACCAGCAAGACTGGCGACCAACGCAAGTATCTCGTATCATTGAGCAAGCAGATCCTTGTTCAGGAGCATGATGCCGTGCGTGCCGGAACGCCGCTGTCCGACGGTGTTATCACTCCGGGCGACATCCTTGCCATCAAGGGTCCCACCGCAGTGCAGGAATACATCGTCAACGAGGTGCAGGACGTTTACCGTCTGCAGGGTGTGAAGATCAACGACAAGCACTTCGAAATCATCGTTCGCCAGATGATGCGCAAGGTTCAGATCAACGATCCGGGCGACACCACATTCCTGGAGCAGGAAATCGTGGACAAGCTCGACTTCGCAGAAGAGAACGACCGCATCTGGGGCAAGAAGGTGGTTGTCGATGCTGGCGACAGCGAGAACTTCCACAAGGGACAGATTGTTACCGCCCGCAAGTTGCGTGACGAGAACTCTTCGCTCAAGCGTCGCGACCGCAAACTCGTTCAGGTGCGCGATGCCGTTCCTGCTACATCTACCCAGATACTTCAGGGTATCACGCGTGCCGCATTGCAGACCAAGAGCTACATGAGTGCCGCTTCGTTCCAGGAGACCACCAAGGTGCTCAACGAGGCAGCCATCCGTGGCAAGGTCGACACACTGAACGGCATGAAGGAGAATGTAATCTGCGGACACCTGATTCCTGCAGGTACAGGTCTTCGTCAGTGGAACAAGATCATTGTCGGCAGCAAGGAGGAATACAACCGCATGCAGGCCAACAAGAAGAATGTGCTCGACTACGATCAGAAATAACATACGTATATAGCCTATAAAGAAAGCCCACTTCCGTCTTCGGAGGTGGGCTTTCTTTATAAGCTATATGTTCGATGAACCGTAGAACGTAACCATATAAAACAAAAAAACTCCCACCGAAGCGGGAGTATAGGTTTTACACCTTCGGCATTGCTGCCTTATTGTGATAAGATGTAGGAATCTTATTCTCTATGCGCAAAATTACAGCAAAAAGTTTGTATTTCCAAATAAATCATCGTAAATTTACCGAATAAACTGAACCTAATAACATTTATTCTTATATGACAAAGATTCTCGGCATCGATACAGGAACGAATAGTCTTGGGTGGGCTATTGTGGAAAAGCAGGATGATTCTTATCATTTGCTTGACAAGGGTGTGAACATATTTCAAGAAGGCGTCAAGACGGAAAAGGGAATTGAGTCGTCAAAGGCGGCAGAACGTACTGTCCATCGGGCATTGCGCAAACGCTATTATCGCATCAAACTCCGCAAAATACGTTTGCTCCGCATCTTGAGCGAAAACCATCTGTGCCCGCCGCTCACCAATATGGAACTGTCTGCTTGGCGGCAGAAGAAAGTATATCCTGCCAATGAATTGTTCATGCAGTGGCAGTCCACAGATGATGAAACGGACAAGAATCCCTATGCATATCGGCATCGTTGTCTTCACGAAAAACTGAATCTTGATGACATTGCCGATCGCTACGTGTTGGGTCGTGCCTTTTACCACATTATCCAGCGTAGGGGATTTTTGAGTAACCGCAAGGAACAAGGCGGCGATGATTCGGGTAAGGTCAAGGAAGGAATAGGATCTCTGACGGAGGAAATGCACAATGCCGGCTATGAGTATTTGGGTGACTATTTCTATTCTCTCTATGGTAAAGGGGAAAAGATACGCAACCACTATACGGCACGCAATGAACATTACTTGGCGGAGTTTATGGCTATCTGTCGCAAACAGGAACTGCCCGCCGATTTGACAGAAAAGATAGGCAAGGCGATTTTTGACCAGCGACCGTTGAAATCACAAAAGAGTCAAGTGGGTAAATGCGTATTTGAGAAAAACAAGACAAAATGCCCGTCCTCTCATCCCTTGTACGAAGAGTTCCGCATGCTGAGCTTTGTCAACAATATAAAGGTGCAGACTCCGCACGATGATGTGCTGCGTCCACTCAGCAAGGAAGAGCGGGAGAAGATTATGCCCCTTTTCTTTAGGAAATCCAAGAAGACGTTTGATTTCGAGGACATAGTCAAGAAACTCGCACCGAAGAAACAGTATGGCTTTATCAAATGCGACAGGGATAAGGAAATGCCTTATTTGTTCAATTATCCGATGGACACTCCTGTTTCCGGGTGCCCGGTCACGGCAGCACTTCGTGATATCTTTGGCGATGATTGGATGTCTGCAGTATGTGAGGTCTATACCTTGGGAAAAGGGAAAAGCCAACTTGAAATCTTGAATGACGTATGGCATGCCCTGTTCTTCTATTCTAACGCAGACAAACTGTCGGGGTTTGCCCAGGCTCGTTTGCAATTGGACGAAGAGGACGCAAAACACTTCTCTGAGATTTCCTTGCCTCAAGATTATGCCGCTTTAAGTCTTAAGGCGATAAGTCGTATTCTGCCGTATTTGCGCCAAGGCTTCATCTATTCCCATGCAGTCTTCTTGGGAAACCTTGACAAGGTGATGCATGGCGTTTATGAATGGAGCAATGCAGAGATGCGTTCTGTGGTTATCAGCAGGCTTGCAGAGGTGATGGTGGTCCGTGATGCGAACGACACACGCACATTGGAAAATCGTATCAAGGATTTCCTTCAGTCAGAATACCATGTCGATGACAGTCGTCTTTCATGTCTATACCATCCATCGATGATGGACGTTTATCCGCACGTTGAGTCCAATGAACATGGAGAATATCGTCTGGGATCTCCACGCACGGATAGTGTGCGCAATCCCATGGCCATGCGTTCGATGTTCCGTCTTAGAAAGTTGGTTAACCGTTTGCTCGAAGCCGGAAAGATTGATCCCGAAACGGAAGTACACATCGAATTTGCTCGTGAACTCAATGATGCCAACAAACGGAATGCCCTGGCTAAATATAGCAGGGAAAACCAAAAACTGAAAGACGATGCACGAAAAAGGATTATAGAATTGTATACCGATGCTACGGGCATACCGATTGAACCTACAGACACCGATGTGCTGAAATATCTGCTTTGGGAAGAGCAGAACCATGTGTGCCTTTATACGGGTCGACAAATCAGTATCACAGATTTTATAGGTCCCAGTCCTCAGTTCGACATCGAACATACCATTCCTCGTAGTGTAGGCGGTGATTCTACCAGGATGAATCTTACCTTGTGCGAGAGTAGGTTTAATCGGGAAGAGAAAAAGACGAAACTTCCGTCCGAACTTGCCAATCATGATGAAATCATGTCACGCATCATTGGGTGGAAAGAGAAATACGAGACTCTTGAAAAACAAATCCGCAAGAAGAAAAACGCCTCAAAGGGTGCTACGACAAAAGAAGCGAAAGACAAAATCATCAGTGAACGTCATAGGGTGGAACTTCAACGCGACTATTGGCGTGGAAAGTATGAACGCTTTATGATGACAGAAGTGCCAGAAGGGTTCAGCCGTCGGCAAGGCACAGATATCAGTGTAATCTCACGTTATGCCCGCCTTTATCTGAAATCTCTTTTCCACCGAGTCTATACGGTCAAAGGCCTTGCCACTTCTGACTTCAGAAAGATGTGGGGTGTACAGGATATCTATGCGAAGAAGGAACGTGTGAATCATGTACACCATTGCATAGATGCCATCGTAATCGCTTGTATTGGTCTTGACGAATACAACAAGTTGGGTGCTTATTATCATGACGAGGAAAATCATCAGTGGTATGGTGCATCCAAGGCATCTTTCACCAAGCCGTGGCCTACTTTTGTTGAAGATGTCAAGCGCGTTCAAGATGAAATCCTTGTGTCTCATTATACGCCCGACAATATGCCCAAGCAAGGCAAACGAAAACTGAAGGTTCGGGGAAAAGTAGTGAAGGTTAACGGACAAGTGGTATACCAGCGTGGTGATGCTGCCAGGGCTTCGCTTCATAACGACACCTATTATGGAGCGATAGAACATGATGGAAAAATTCGATATGTGAAACGCACCAGCTTGTCTGTGCTTAAGGAAACGGATGTGAAAAATATAGTGGACAATGCGGTGCGAGAGAAAATAGAGCAGGCTATAAGTCGCTGCGGTAGCTTTAAGGACGCCATGGCGGGTACTATATGGATGAATGAGGAAAAACAAATTCCAATCAGAAAAGTCCGGTGTTATGCCAATTCCGTCACGAATCCACTTCATATCCGTGAGCAACGTGATGCTTCATCGAAAGAATATAAACGACAGTATCATGTAGTTAATGACAGCAACTATGTGATTGCTGTTTATATAGGTACGAACGAAAAGGGAAAGGAGAAACGTGATTTTGAATTGGTGAACAACTTGCAGGCAGCCCAATATTTCCGTACAAGCAATGACAAGGATGTGGTTGCAGGAAATATTGTTCCACTGAAGAGCCTGCATGATTACCCGCTTGCCTATACATTGAAGATAGGTACGATGGTGTTGCTTTATGAAAAATCAGCCGATGAAGTATGGAATGCACCAGGTATGGAACTAAATAGGCGCCTTTACAAGGTCGTTGGTATTAGTTCCATGACAATACAAGGGAATTCTTACGCCACAATAAAGCTTCGTCATCATGAAGAGGCGCGGCAAGCAAAGGATATAAAAGCCGTGAATGGAGCGTATAAGCAAGGAGAAAATTTGCGAGCTTCTATATTGATGCTGCATACTCAACTAAATGCATTGGTTGAAGGGTACGACTTCAAGATAAATGAAATAGGTGAAATCAAAAGACTGAGATAGCTATGATTAAGCAGACATTATTCTTTTCCTCTCCCGTGCGCCTTTCACTCCGAAATTGCCAAATGGTGATTTCGGTGAAAGAAGGTGAGGAGGTTGTTACGCGACCTATCGAGGATATCGGTTGTGTGGTGCTCGAGAATCAAATGATAAGTGTTTCCTTGCCTCTGCTTGGAGAACTGGTGAAGAACAATGTCTCTGTGGTTCTTTGTGATGCGAAGCAGATGCCCATAGCGATGCTTCAACCGTTGGAGGCGAATGCCACGCAAGCGGAAACGTTGAAATTTCAGTTGTCTGCTGGTGAACCGGCGAAGAAACAGGCTTGGAAGCAAATCATAGAGGCAAAAATCAAGAATCAGTCTGCGGTACTTCAGGGATGGGACGCCAATGGTGATCTGTTGAAACCTCACTATACGAATGTGAAGAGCGGTGACACGGACAACCGCGAGGGATTGGCTGCAAGAATTTATTGGTCACAGCTTTTCGGCTCATCTTTTCGACGGGAACGGACGGGCGATCCTCCTAACTCATTGCTCAATTATGGATACACTATTCTTCGGGCAGCCACGGCACGTGCTCTTATGGGGTCTGGACTGCTGCCTAATATTGGCATATTCCATAAGAGCCGTTATAATGCGTTTCCTCTTGCCGACGACGTGATGGAACCTTATCGCCCTTATGTTGATGAAATCGTGCGTGGCTTGTGGGCAAAGGGTGTTATGGAGCTAAACAAAGACTCGAAGTATGCCTTGTTCCGGCTTCTTTCGTGTGATGTGCATATCGGCAAGGTGGTTCGTCCGCTTCAGATTGCATTAACCATGACCACGGCTTCTCTTGTGCGGTATTTCTCTGGCGAAACAAAGAAACTATCTCTTCCTGTATTTCAATCATGACAGAATTCCGACTCAATGCTTATCACATCATGTGGTTGTTCGTGTTTTTCGATTTGCCCGTCACTACCAAGAAGGAGATGCGTGATGCTGCTCTTTTCCGAAAGAACTTGGAGAAAGATGGGTTTTCAATGATGCAGTTTTCTGTATACATTCGGCATTGTGCGTCAAGAGAAAGTCTCGAAGTCCATATAAAGCGTACCAAGTCTTTCATTCCCGCATCGGGTAAAGTCAGTATTTTGAGCATCACAGATAAGCAATATGGCGACATCTATAACTTTTGGGGCAAGCCTAAGAATGCAAAGAAGGGAAAAATCAAAAAAATAAACATAGGAGAGCCTGTTCAGCTTGATTTTTTTTAGTATCTTTGCTCTCACAAAATGCTTACATCTCCATTTCTTAGTGGCAATTGTGAATAATATCTCTTGATTATCAGCATATTCACGGCATTAGGTTGTGGTTTGATGTAGGATTAATAAGGTATACAACGTAAACCCCGAAGACATTTTGAAACAGCAGGTTGTGGTTTGATGTAGGATTAATAAGGTATACAACTATGCCTTTCAGCAGTCCATCAACTACCTCGTTGTGGTTTGATGTAGGATTAATAAGGTATACAACGTTCCCCGTTATATGTTGGTTCAATGCGCTGTTGTGGTTTGATGTAGGATTAATAAGGTATACAACATCTTTCACAATGAAATGAACGGGACACCAGTTGTGGTTTGATGTAGGATTAATAAGGTATACAACTCCAAAAATCCCGAATTGGCGATTTTTCAGTTGTGGTTTGATGTAGGATTAATAAGGTATACAACTAGATGAAGACGAGGGCGTAACGTAATCAAGTTGTGGTTTGATGTAGGATTAATAGGGTATACAACGTAGAGGCTAATTACTGCGATGAACTGCTGGTTGTGGTTTGATGTAGGATTAATAAGGTATACAACCATGCCTGCTGATCTTCTTCTTCCAGGTCGGTTGTGGTTTGATGTAGGATTAATAAGGTATACAACCAAATACCCAATCACAATGCTTAACCTCTTGTTGTGGTTTGATGTAGGATTAATAAGGTATACAACAGGCATTCCTAAGTGTAGTAAGAGAGTTCGTTGTGGTTTGATGTAGGATTAATAAGGTATACAACGTTAACCCAATGGGAAAGGCTACTCGTAAAGTTGTGGTTTGATGTAGGATTAATAAGGTATACAACCAAGGGCACACCCTCGCCTAACATTTGTGTGTTGTGGTTTGATGTAGGATTAATAAGGTATACAACGCGTAACGAAATCTCTTGAATAAGAACAGCGTTGTGGTTTGATGTAGGATTAATAAGGTATACAACGCATTCCCGTCTGTTTGTTCTGAAGTTGCGTTGTGGTTTGATGTAGGATTAATGGGTCACCTGCAAAAGCGTGTGGATTAAGCAAAAATCTTGGCTAGTCTAAAGAGG
>CAVJZZ010000074.1:0-13277 GCA_963654295.1 Lachnospiraceae bacterium
ATCATATTTATTGAATTGACCAAATGTGGGTGTCTAAAATCTGGGGAGTATTATAACGAGGCAATAGGACTTAGAATCGTACATACATTGTATAGCAAGAAAGAATATAAGGAAGCTGCCAACGCCTATCTGTCATTCATCGAATCGGTAAACGTGATGCACGACAATGAAAACACCATGATTCAAGAGAAGGAAGAAAGTGCCTCCATCCAATTCCACAACGTGTTATTGTTATGCATTCTGGTGTTGATTGTCCTTGGAGGTAGTGTCGTCGGAGTATACCTTTACCATCAATGGAAAGTGAGACGGGACATCCACTCTTCAGAAATCGAGAAGATGAAAGCGGATGTAGAAATCCTCAAGATAGAGTTGGAAAGAACTAAGGAAATGGAAACTTCCAACGAAGGCAAGATTCTTTCATTGGAAAGACGTATCGACCAATTACAAAAGGACATCATGGAACGGCTGCATTTGGGCAAGGTGGTCTATGACGCATTGGAGAACGGTGAGCATCTTCCTTCCGGACTCAAAGGTGCAGAATCGTACCTATTGGACTATGTGATGATCAAAAGGAAAGACTTGTACGACCAATGGAATGTAAAATACACAAAGCTCACGCCCCACATGTACACGTTCCTATTACTAACGGAGATGAACAAGACGAACGATGAAATCGAAGAAATCCTCAGCATCACCCCGTCAAGTCTGCGTTCGCTCCGCTCCCGATTAGCCTCTAAGGAACGCCACTGACAGGAATGACTATTTGAAATCGAGCGTCAACTCACCACCTAAAAGATTATAGGAGCGGCGATGAAATGGGGTAATCCCGTACTCACGGATGGCATCACGATGCTTTCGGGTGGGATATCCTTTATTGCTTTGCCAATCGTACTGGGGATATTTCACTGCCAAATCGTCCATATAGTCATCACGGCAAGTCTTGGCAAGAATGCTTGCCGCTGCAATAGACTGGTAACGGCCGTCGCCTTTGACGATGGTTGTATAGGGCAAATCGTGATAAGGCTTGAACCTGTTGCCGTCGACAATAATCGCTTGCGGACGTACTTGAAGTTTGTCAAGAGCACGATGCATCGCCAGGAAACTTGCATTCAAGATATTGATTTTGTCGATTTCATCGGGAGTAACAACGCCAACAGCCCATGCCACAGCATCCCTTTGGATTTGCTCACGGAGTGCATAACGTTTCTTCTCCGAGAGTTTCTTTGAGTCGTTCAACTCAGGATTGTTATAGTCGGCTGGCAAAATAACGGCGGCTGCAAAGACACTGCCAGCCAAACAACCACGACCAGCCTCATCGCAGCCAGCCTCGATCAAATCGGTATAAAAGTGCGGTTCAAGCATATCTTACAGATAAAAAGAAAGCGTGTTGCCCTAAAACATTTGGGCAACACGCTTCACTCCTGCCACAAGGGCATCTATTTCTTCTTTGGTATTATAAAGCGCAAAAGAGGCTCTCACGGTGCCTTGGATTCCCAGGCGTATCATCAACGGCTGTGCACAATGGTGACCGGTGCGAACGGCTATGCCCAAGCGGTCGAGCAAGGTGCCCATGTCAAGATGATGTATGTCGCCGACAAGGAAGCTGACCACAGCGTCTTTGCGGGGTGACTCACCGAATAGTCTGATTCCATCGATCGTTCTCATCTGCTGCATGCAGTATTCCGTAAGTTCCTGCTCATGCTTTTGGATGTTGTCCATGCCAAGGGCAGACACATAATCAAGTGCCGTGGCAAGTCCGTGCGTAGCCACATAGTCGGGCGTGCCTGCCTCAAACTTGAACGGCAGTCCCTGGAATACGGTCTTCTCGAAACTCACACTTTCTATCATCTCGCCGCCGCCTTGATACGGAGGGAGACGGTCAAGCCAGTCTTCCTTGCCATAAAGGACGCCAATGCCAGTAGGCCCATATATCTTATGACCACTGAAAACAAAGAATTCGCAGTCGAGATCTTGTACATCCACCCTGAAATGCGGCGTGCTCTGGGCTCCGTCTACCATGACAGGAACATCATGGGCATGTGCCACGCGGATCATCTCCTTGACGGGATTGACCGTTCCCAGCACATTGCTCACCTGAGTTACGCTCAACAGTTTGGTGCGCTCCGTAAACATTTTATCGAATTCATCGAGGTTTAGTTCCCCTTGGTCTGTCATGGGAATCACCTTGATGGAGATGCCTTTCTTGGCAGCCTGCAGTTGCCAAGGAACAATATTGGAATGGTGTTCCATAGTAGAGACAATCACCTCGTCGCCTTCATTCAGGAATTCCTCACTAAAGGATGACGCTATAAGATTGAGTCCCTCCGTGGTTCCGCGAGTGAAAATGATCTCGTTTGTAGAACGGGCATTGATGAAACCACGCATCGTCTCACGAGCAGCCTCATGCAGATCGGTAGCCTGCTGTGACAAGTAGTGAACACCGCGATGCACATTGGCATTTACATTGAGATATTCCCGACGCATGGCATCCAGCACGCAAAGAGGTTTTTGCGTGGTAGCGGCATTGTCGAGATAGACCAACGGATGGCCATATACTTCTCTCGATAAAATGGGGAAATCCTCGCGCACTTTTTGTATGTCGTACATTCTCTTACCTCCTTAATCTCGTTTATTTGCAAAGTTTGCAGCCTTCACACTTGCTCAGTTCTCCACGGAAGCGTTTCTCCACCAGATAGTGAAGACGATCACGAAGCGGTTCCAAGCGTATCTTGTCGACAACTTCATTGATAAAGGCAAATTCCAGAAGGAGTTTTGCTTCCTTGGGATTGATGCCGCGCTGCTCCATATAGAAGAGGGCTTGGTCATTGAGCTGTCCCACAGTAGAGCCATGCGAGCACTTCACATCGTCCGCATAGATTTCGAGCATCGGCTGGGTGTACATACGAGCAGTCTTGGTTGCACAGAGATTCTGGTTCACCTCTTCCGATGTGGTCTTCTGAGCACCATGACGCACCAGCACCCTGCCGGCAAAAGCACCCGTAGCAGTATCGTCGAGTACATATTTATAGAGTTCACGGCTGGTGCAATGCCCTGCCTTGTGGTCTATGAGCGTATTGTTGTCCACATGCTGCTGCTTGTCGGCAATCACACATCCTGAAAGACTACATTCCGCACCCTCGCCATTGAATACAAGATCGGTGCGGTTACGGGTGATGCCGTTATGCAGCGTGATGATATTGTGGTTCACACGACTGTTGGACTGCTGGTCGATATACAGATTGCTGAAGCGCACATTCTTCGCATGAGTCTCCTCCAGACAATACAAGTCAAGCGAGGCATTGTCTGCCACATACGCCTCAATAACCTGCGTAGTAAGGAAGTTGCGGTCGTCGGCAGCATGGTCGCAGAACAGGAATTTCGCCTCAGCTCCCTCTTCCATGACAATCAGCACGCGGCGGTTTGACATCATGTCTACATCTGACCGGAGGATATTGATAACCTGAACGGCACGGTCTACCACCACGTTTCTACCGACATGAATAAACAGGCCATCCTGTGCCAGCATCGTATTGAGAGCTGTGATGGCATCCTCGTCAGTCTTGGCTATTTGGGCATAATATTTGGCGATAAAATCGGGATTTTCTTTCGCTACCTTCGACAAAGAATCGATGGTGACGCCTTCAGGAAGTTGTGCCATGGGCTGCACTTTGTCATAGAAAGCATCGTTGACGATGAAATAAAGTGATGTGCTCAAGTTTGGCACATCACAACGGAATGCCTTGTAGGGGTCTACTGGTATGTCAAGACGTGACAGGTTGAGTCCGTAATCAGGCTCGAAATATTGAGCCACATCTGT
Source organism: Lachnospiraceae bacterium (assembly GCA_963654295.1). Taxonomy (GTDB): domain Bacteria; phylum Bacteroidota; class Bacteroidia; order Bacteroidales; family Bacteroidaceae; genus Prevotella. The sequence continues at coordinate 3,818 of CAVJZZ010000074.1, forward strand.
ATATTTGTAGCGTTCCACCTTGCGTGTGGGAAATCCCAAGCGCTTGAAGTCTTCAAAAGCAGCATCGCGCACAACATTCATCGGTTCCGCACTATGAGCGCAGATGACATCACGGTTGTCCGTGAAGAGGTCGATATACTGTTGTTCGGCATTTGTCTTTGCGACAGTCGAGTTGTTGTTCATTGTTTCAACCCTTTCCTTTTACTTTTCTCCCACTTCTTCCTTGATCCAGTCGTAGCCACGAACCTCAATTTCCTTGGCAAGTTCGGGACCTGCCGTCTTCACGATACGCCCGTGATAAAGCACATGGATGGTCTCGGGCTTCAGAATATCAAGCAAGCGTTCATAATGGGTGATGACAATCGTGCTGGTCTGGGGAGTCTTCAACTTGTTGACGCCTTCTGCCACAATACGCAGTGCATCGACATCAAGACCGGAGTCGGTCTCGTCAAGGATACGGAGAGTAGGCTCAAGCATTGCCATCTGGAAGATTTCGTTGCGTTTCTTTTCTCCACCGCTGAAGCCTTCATTCACGCTACGGCGTGTGAACTTGCTGTCAAGTTCGACAATCTTGCGCTTCTCGTTCATCAGTTTGAGGAACTCCGCAGCCTTCAATTCCGGCAGACCTTGGTATTTACGCTTCTCATTGACGGCAGCCTTCAGGAAATTAATCATCGACACGCCAGGAATCTCCACGGGATACTGGAAAGAAAGGAACAAGCCTTCGTTGGCACGCTCCTCGGGTTTCATCGCGAGCAAATCCTTGCCGTTATAGACAACTGTTCCCTCTGTCACCTCATACAAGGGGTTTCCCACAAGTACAGCACTGAGCGTGCTCTTGCCCGATCCGTTGGGCCCCATCACAGCACACGTCTCGCCGTCTTTTATCGTAAGGTTCACTCCTCTCAATATCTCCTTGTCGCCTATTCTGGCGTGTAAGTTCTTTACTTCAAGCATATCTATAAATACTTTGTTGGTTTTATGTTTATCCTACAGTTCCCTCCAATGACACGGAAAGAAGCTTTTGCGCCTCTACGGCAAACTCCATAGGCAACTTCTTGAGCACATCCTTGGCATAGCCGTTGACAATCAGTCCGACAGCCTGCTCGGTAGAGATGCCTCGCTGGTTGCAGTAGAACAGTTGGTCTTCACTAATCTTGCTGGTTGTTGCCTCATGCTCAAACACAGCAGTGTCGTTGTGCACATCCATATAAGGGAATGTATGGGCACCGCAATCACTGCCGAGCAACAACGAGTCACAGGAACTGTAATTGCGGGCATTGTCGGCATGGGAAGTAGCGCGCACCAGTCCACGATAGGAGTTCTGGCTATGTCCTGCACTGATACCTTTCGAGATGATAGTACTCTTGGTGTTCTTGCCCATATGTATCATCTTGGTACCGGTGTCTGCCTCCTGATAATGGTTGGTTACTGCCACGCTGTAGAACTCTGCCACGGAATTGTCGCCACGCAAGATGCAAGACGGATACTTCCATGTGATGGCAGAGCCTGTCTCCACCTGTGTCCACGACAGTTTAGAGTTGACGCCGCGCAATTCTCCTCTTTTCGTCACGAGGTTGAACACGCCGCCCTTTCCGTTTTCATCTCCCGGATACCAGTTCTGCACCGTAGAGTATTTCACCTCGGCATTGTCCTTGACGATGATTTCCACAATAGCGGCATGCAACTGGTTCTCGTCACGCATCGGAGCCGTACATCCCTCAAGGTATGACACATACGCGTCGTCATCTGCGATGATCAGCGTACGCTCAAACTGTCCTGTATTACGGGCGTTGATGCGGAAGTAGCTGCTCAGTTCCATGGGGCATCGCACACCTTTGGGTATATAGACGAACGAGCCGTCGCTGAACACCGCACTGTTGAGAGCAGCATAGAAGTTGTCGCGATAGGGAACCACACTTCCCAAGTATTCACGCACCAGCTCGGGATATTCCTTTACCGCCTCACCGATGGAGCAGAATATGATACCCTTTTCAGCCAACTTGTCCTTGAATGTTGTCTTGACCGAAACAGAGTCCATGATGGCATCGACTGCCGTACCACTGAGGGCAAGTCTTTCTTCAAGCGGGATGCCCAACTTGTCGAAGGTCTTTTCAAGTTCTGGGTCTATCTCTTTGTTCTCGGGCTTCTTGGCGAGAGGGTCGGCATAATAGGATATTGCCTGATAGTCTATCTGCGGCAAACGGACATGTCCCCAAGTGGGTTGCTTGAGCGTCTTCCAATATTCAAAGGCTTTCAACCTGAAATCAAGCAACCATTCGGGTTCACCCTTCTTCTTGGAGATCAGTCGCACGACATCCTCGTTCAAACCTTTGTCGATAATGTCTGTATGCACATCGGTCGTGAAGCCGAACTCATACTTCTGGTCTGCCACCTGCTTCACAAAGGCGTTGGGTTCCGCGTTCTGGTCTTTTACCTTATTATTATCCATAATAGCTTATATATATACTGGGCAAATAGGGACGGATAAGCATAGTACCCGTCCCTATAAATGGATTTACAAATCATGTGCCATGCAGAAACATGCCACAAATGTCACTATAGTTTCTGCTGGACTTCTATTTCTGTGAAGGTCTCCAACATGTCGCCGACCTGAATGTCGTTGAAGTTGACGAGGCTGATACCGCACTCGAAGTTGGTAGCCACTTCCTTCACATCGTCCTTATAACGCTTCAAGGCATTGATTGCCGCCGTGTGAACGACGATACCGTCACGAACGACACGAGCCTTGTCTGTGCGGTGAACCTTTCCTTCGGTAACGAATGCTCCGGCAACGGTTCCGACTTTGGATATCTTGTAGACCTGGCGCACTTCGAGCTGACCGGTCACCACTTCCTTCTTCACCTTGTCGAGCATACCCTCCATCGCAGACTTCACATCGTCGATGGCGTCATAGATGACAGAGTATGTATTGATTTCGACGCCTTCCTGGTCTGCCTGCTTGCGAGCGGCACTTGAAGGACGCACCTGGAAACCTACGATAATGGCATCTGATGCATCGGCAAGCGTCACATCGCTCTCGGAGATCTGACCCACAGCCTTGTGTATCACGTTTACCTTTATCTTTTCCGTAGAGAGTTTGATGAACGAATCGCTCAAAGCCTCGATACTACCGTCGGTATCACCCTTGACAATAATGTTGAGTTCCTTGAAAGAACCGAGGGCGATACGGTGCGAAATGTCACTAAGGGTGAGACGCTTCTGGGTGCGCAGTCCTTGTTCGCGCTGCAACTGCTGGCGCTTGTTGGCAATCTCGCGGGCTTCCTGCTCCGTTTCCAGTACATGGAAGGTATCACCGGCTGTAGGAGCTCCGTCAAGACCCAAGATGATGGCAGGCTCTGAAGGACCTGCTTTCTCTATACGCTGGTTGCGCTCGTTAAACATGGCCTTGATGCGTCCGAAATAAGTACCGGCGATAACGATGTCACCCACCTTGAGCGTACCATTGCTCACAAGCACAGTAGACACATAGCCACGACCCTTGTCGAGAGACGACTCGATGATAGAACCTGTAGCCTTGCGGTTGGGGTTGGCCTTCAAGTCGAGCATTTCAGCTTCGAGAAGCACCTTCTCAAGAAGTTCCTTCACGCCCAATCCCTTCTTGGCACTGATTTCCTGGCACTGGTATTTTCCGCCCCATTCTTCTACGAGCAGATTCATATTCGCCAAGTCTTCTCGTATCTTGTCGGGATTAGCACCCGGTTTGTCTATCTTGTTGATGGCAAACACCATCGGCACATTGGCAGCTTGTGCATGGGCAATAGCCTCCTTGGTGGTAGGCATCACGCTGTCGTCTGCCGCAATGATGATAATGGCGATATCCGTAACCTGTGTACCACGTGCACGCATGGCGGTAAATGCCTCGTGACCTGGAGTATCGAGGAACGTGATCCGGCGTCCGTCTTCCAACTTCACGTTATAAGCACCGATATGCTGGGTGATACCACCAGCCTCACCGGCAATGACATTGGTCTTGCGCACATAGTCGAGCAACGATGTCTTACCATGGTCTACATGTCCCATCACAGTAACAATCGGTGCACGTGCCACCAAATCGTTCTCATCGTCAGCGTCTTCCGTAATGGCTTCCTGCACTTCTGCACTGACGTATTCGGTCTTGAAACCAAACTCTTCTGCCACGAGATTGATGGTCTCGGCATCCAAGCGCTGGTTGATAGACACCATAATACCGACGCTCATCAAGGTGCCGATAACCTGGTTGACAGACACATCCATCATGGTAGCAAGTTCGCTGACCGTCACAAACTCTGTGAGTTTCAGTGTCTTGCTTTCCTTACGTTCTGCATTCAGCTCTTCGTTGAGTTTTTCCTGAACAGCCTCGCGCTTTTCCTTTCTGTATTTGGCGCCCTTCTTGTTTTGGTTCTGCTTGTTCGTAAGACGTGCAAGTGTTTCTTTCACCTGGCGTGCTACGTCCTCATCGCTCACCTCTACAGGCTTCTTGCTGCGGTTACGGTTCTTCTTGTTTCCGTTCTGTCCGCCGTTGTTGTTATTGTTATTATTGTTGTTCTTCTTGTTCTTGTTGGCATTGGGATTGCCATTGGGCTGATTGGCAGCAGCATTGATGTCCACGCGCTCCTTGTTAATACGGACGCGCTTCTTCTTGTCTCCCTTCATCTGCTGCACCTTTTCCTCACGTTCCTTGCGGCGTTCCTCCTTGCTTTTCTTCTTGGGGCGCGTGCTCTGGTTCAGTGATTCAAGGTCTATCTTGCCCAGGACGTTCACCTTCGTGGCCAACTTCTTCTCGCTCCTCAGCGTGAAGATCTTGGAATCATTGTCGGTGGTGGTTCTTGGAGTTGCATCCGCCTTTTCCGTCTGCACAGGAGCAACCGCTTTCGGAGCTTCCTCCTGAGCGGGCTTCGATACAACATCTGCCACAGGCTGCTTGGGTTCAACAGGCTTATCCTGAGACTTTGCGCTGTCTTCTTTGTTCACAGCCGTAGATGTCACGGCACCTTGGCTCACGGCAGCAGCCTTGGGTGCGTTCTGGTCAGAAGAGTCGTGAGTTGCAGATTTCGCAACAGAAGATTTCCCGATGCTGTCCAAGTCTATTTTGCCTAACGGCTTGTACTGCTGGCGCACAGAAGACGAAGCTGTGGCGCTGCTACTTGCCTCTACAGACTCCAGCACGCGCTTTTTCTCCTTCGGCTTCTTCGGGAAGAGTTTCTCCGCCTCAGTGCGCACTTCCTTGTCCGACTTGAACGTCTCACAAAGTGCGTTATACTGAGCGTCGTTCAGTTTGAAGCTCAGGTCATTCTTCACTTCGCCCAAATTCTTCCGTTTCTCCAGGAATTCAACTGCCGTTTGAAGTCCTATATTCAATTCTCTTATTGCTTTATTTAATCTGATACCCATTCTTTCTCCTATTCTTATATTTTCTTTTTTGCGTTATCTGTGTCCGACAATTACTGTTCAAACTCCGCTCTGAGGACTTTCAGTACATTGTCTACCGTTTCTTCTTCAAGGTCGGCCTTTTCCACAAGCATTTCGCGTGGAGCATTGAGCACATCCTTTGCAGTGTCAAGACCTATGCTCTTGATGGCGTCAATCACCCACTGGTCGATTTCGTCAGAGAACTCATCGAGATAGATATCTTCGTTGGCTTCGCTGTCGTTGATTTCGCGGAACACGTCGATTGTATATTCTGTCAGCATAGAAGCCAACTTGATGTTCATACCGCCACGGCCGATAGCCAAAGATACTTCTTCCGGCTGGAGGTATACCTCTGCCTTGTGATTCTCTTCATCCACATTGATGCTGTTGATGCGGGCGGGGCTAAGCGCACGCTGGATAAACAGCTTCGCATTGGATGTGTAGTTGATCACGTCTATGTTTTCATTGCAGAGTTCACGCACGATACCATGCACACGGCTTCCCTTCACGCCGACACAAGCTCCTACCGGGTCTATGCGCTCGTCGTAGGTTTCCACAGCCACCTTGGCACGTTCTCCCGGAAGTCGGGCGATGCGGCGAATGGAAATCAAGCCTTCTGCAATCTCAGGCACCTCTGCCTCAAGCAAACGCTGGAGGAACAAAGGATTCGTACGCGACAATATGATTTTCGGATTGTTGTTCTCGTTGTCCACGCGAAGTATCACCGCACGCACAGCCTCGCCCTTGCGATACTGGTCGGCAGGAATCTGCTCGCTCTTGGGGAGTATGAGTTCGTTGTTCTCATCATCCACGAGGAGAATTTCACGCTTCCATGTCTGATATACCTCAGCTGAGATAATCTGACCGACACGGTCCTTATATTTGTTGTACAAAGAGTCATGCTCAAGTTCAAGAATCTTTGAAGCCAGTGTCTGACGCAAGTTCAAGATGGCACGACGGCCGAACTTGGCGAAATCCACACGCTCGCTGACATCTTCGCCCACCTCATAGTCGGGCTCTATCTTGCGAGCATCCTTCAGACTGATTTCCTTGTTTTCGTCTTGCACCTCGCCGTCGGCAACGACCACACGGTTACGGTAGATTTCGAAGTCGCCCTTGTCAGGATTCACGATCACGTCGAAATTCTCGTCGCTTCCGAAAATCTTGGCAATCACGTTGCGGAAACTTTCTTCCAGCACGCTCACCAATGTTGTACGGTCGATATTCTTCGTTTCCTTAAATTCCTTGAAGGTCTCGATCATATTCGGAGCTTCTTCTTCTTTCTTTAATGCCATAGCCTTTTATTTGAAACTTAATAAGTATTTTGTATATTTCACTTGATCCATCCGGAACGCATGGTCCACATCTGTGAGTACGGGACGCTTCTTTCCTTCGGCCTTTACTTTCTCGCATGTAGTGACTACGAAGTCATTACCGTCAACGCTCTTCAGTACGCCCTTATATTTCTTGCCGTCAGCATCGAGCACTTCCACTTCCTGGCCGACGAAATTCGCATACTGCTGAGGCACCTTGAACGGTTGTCCCAAACCTGCGGAACCCACCTCCAGTTCATAGTCTTCCTCATCGCGGCTCAAATGGTCTTCCACATAGCGGCTCAACGCCACACAGTCTTCAATCCAAACTCCGTCCGCATGATCAATCTCTACGACAATCTTGTCGTCAGGGCTTATCATAATGTCGACAAGGAAATAGTCCTTGTCTGCAAGCCATTCGTTTACAATCGCCTTTACGACGTTCTTATCAATCATAAGTTTTAATTAAAATAAAATGAGGAACTCCCGGAGAGCTCCTCATTCCACTGAACGGTGCAAAATTACGAATAAATCCGCACACTCACAAAGTTTTTAGTATATTTCATTCATTTTTATTCATGTTGTCCCCAATATTCCAGCAAAACACACAGAGGATACTCCAAGTCGCTTAAGGAAAGCACCACGTGTGCCTTGGCAATGGGGTTTCTACCGCACGCTCCATAGCATGAGCAAAGCCGCCAGGACAACAACCATGATACCCAACGCCATGATGCCCCACATGAAACGGAAATTGGGATTATTTCTTTTCCTTTTCATTCTTTCCCTCCAGCATCGATTGGTATCTCGGCGTATCACCCAACAGTTTCACGGCTTCTTTCCATTGTTTGTCGCCACGCAACGTACTGCGTATTGCACCCGCCTGATAATAATAAGCCGCCATTAGATCGTTGGTGATCACCTGTTTGATCATCTGCTTATGGATATCCAAGTCTTTGGCTATGTTGTGATTCAGTTTCTTCTTCAGACTCTGCAAGTCGGCCTTCACATCGTCATAATAACCCTCGAACTTGAATATCTTCTCAAGTTCCTTCAAATATTTCTCGCTCTCACGGTCATACGTAAAACCGCTCTGTGCCACAAACTTCTTGAAGTCCTCGTAATCTGCGTCCGTAAACTCAAACTCTTCAGGACCGGCCACCGTCGGGTGCTTTCCGATGTAATCCAGTTCGTAGTTATAAAGCGTTTCCGTGGAATCCCGCCCACTTGATGCCAGGTAATAGACGATGTTGGGCAGTGAATCCGGCTTCACTTCCACATCCGGTTTGATGCCGCCGCCATCCCTGACCTCTCGTCCATGAAGCGTATGGAACACCTGCGTCAACGAGTCGGGTATGTGTTCTTGATAAGCACCTGTTCCATGTCCGTACTTAATAGCCTGTATGCAACGGCCGCTCGGTATATAATATTTGTTGGTGGTCAACTTCATGGCACCATTATAAGGAAGTTCCATGGTCATCTGCACCAATCCCTTACCGTATGTGCGGGTACCCATCACCACAGCCCGGTCAAAGTCCTGCAAAGCTCCGCTCGTAATCTCACTGGCACTTGCCGTATTGTCATCCACAAGCACCACGACCGGCATCACCGTATCCACAGGTTCCGTTGTTGTCTTATAGTCGTGGTTGGCACGGGCCACTTTCCCCCGATTGCTCACCACAAGACGTCCCTTGGGAACAAACAGGTTCACGATCTGCACAGCCTCAGCCTCCGATCCGCCTCCGTTGCCCCGCAAGTCAAGCACAAGGCTCTTCATTCCCTGGCGCTTCAGATCAAGAAAGGCGCGACGCACATCCTTGGCACATCCCTCGGTAAACTGGACAAGGTTGATGTAGCCCACGTTTGCCTCAGGCATGCCATAATAAGGAACTGCCGGCATTTGTATCTGCTTGCGCACCACTTTCACCTTTTGTGTCTTTCCCGTGGTGGGGCGCTTGTATTTCAATATGAATGTAGAACCCGGCTCTCCACGCAAATGGTTTCTCACGTAATCCACGCTCTTGCCCACCATCGTTGTGTCGTCTATCGCCAATATGATATCGCCCTTTTTCAATCCCGCATCGGCAGCCGGCATATTGACATAGGGTTGGTCTATCACCACATTCTTGATGGCGAGATTATATTTGATCACCGCTCCTATGCCCGCATATTTTCCTGTCAAGAGTTGCTTGAAATCATTATTTTTCTCTTGCGGATAATATTCGGTATAGGGATCCAGCGTGCGCAACATATAGTTGATACCATTGCCAATCACCACATTCGGGTCGAGCGAATCCACATAAAGCATATCCAGATTTCGGTAGATGGTATTAAACACCTCCAGATTCTTCGCCACCTCGAAGTTATGGTCTTTCCCGTTTTGTGCCATCAGAGGCAACATCAACCCGAAGAGTAAGGCGGTCACAATTTTTCTCATATACATTATATTATATAGATGTCTGTATTCCCGCAAGGTCGCGCCTATGGGACTTTGCGTTTCTTTCGGCTACAAAAGTACATCATTACCCCCACATATGCCCTATTCAGACCTGTTTTTTATCTAAAATTTGCCTCAATGTGATTTTTTTCGCAAAAAAGTTTGGAGGATAAAAATATTCGTCGTACCTTTGCAACCGCAATCAAGAAACAAACTTCTTTGCAAAAACAAAAATGCTTCAATAGCTCAGTTGGTTAGAGCACCTGACTGTTAATCAGGGGGTCGTTGGTTCAAGCCCATC
>CAVJZZ010000075.1:0-13207 GCA_963654295.1 Lachnospiraceae bacterium
AGAGCATCTGACTACGGATCAGAAGGTTACGGGTTTGAATCCCATCGGAGTCACATAAAGAGGATTTTACACTATGTAAGATCCTTTTTTGTATATATAGACCGTATGCTTTTCTCCATCGTGTGGAAAATCTCCTGTAACGGGAAAGCGCATCAACCTACTTTTAAATGAGGTATACCCTCGATGAGCAATGAGGTATACCCTCGATGAGCAATGAGGTATAACCTCGATGGGCAATGAGGTATAACCTCGATGAGCAATGAGGTATAACCTCGATGGGCAATGAAGTAGTACTTCGATGGGCAATGAAGTAGTACTACGATGAGTAAAGAAGTAGTACTTCATTAATCAATGTGGTCATGATGGTTAAGTGGTGAGCTCCGAATGGTTGTAAATATATGCTGTATGTGCCTAAAAACGAATATCGGCCAGGTGTTTGTCCGCATCCTCACAAAGCCCTGATTGTTAAGAATCGAATTGGAAAAGAGGCTCAAATGTGTGAATCAGACAATCACCGACCGATAATCAGAAATTTTATACAGATGCTTTATGCGGTTTATATGGTGTCCTTTTGTCGTTTGCAAAGGTAAGCACAATTCCGTATTTGCACAATACCGACAAATGGGTAAATTGACACGAGAGGCTATTCATGCCCATATACCGACAAATGGGTATTTGCATAGCCTTATTGCACTCGAAACAGACAAATATGTCATAAAATACCTAATAGTGGTTATTGTGCGAGTCGTTTTTTTTTTGTTATTTTGCATTCAAATAAGGCATGTGGACCATTGCATGGTCCGCAATAAAAGTAAATCACAATCAGATGAAAAGGCAGAAACTTTACGAGGCAGACGACAAGATGATTTCGCTCATCAAGGACAACTACAACATTCTGCAAAGCTTGGGAAGTTTTGGTATCAGTCTTGGCTTTGGCGACAAGACGGTAAGCGAAGTGTGCGAAGAACAGAATGTAGACACCAATACATTCCTGACCGTGGTCAATTTCACCATCAACGGAGAGCACAACGTGACGGATGTAGAAGGGTTGTCAGTGCCCACCTTGCTGCAATATCTCAAGGCGAGCCACGAATACTATCTCGGATTCCAGTTGCCGTTCATCCGCAATGAACTGAAAGACGCACTTGACGAAAAGGACAACCTCGGCAGACTCATCATGAAACTTTATGATGACTATGCACATTCCATCACGATGCACATGAAAAACGAGGAGAAGATGTTGTTCCCCTATGTCGAAGCATTGCTTGCCGGCAAACCAGTCGATGATTATGACGTTGAGACATACGCCAAGCACCACACGCAGGAAAGCAACAAGTTGGTGGAGCTGAAAAGCATCATCATCAAGTATCTTCCCTCCGACGGACTCCACAACAACAAGCTTTCTGCCACCTTATATGATATATATAATAATGAGGACTGGCTTCGTCTTCACACAGAAGTGGAGGAGAATATCTTTACGCCAGCCATCAGAAGTCTGGAAAGAAAACTGAAGCAGGGTGACGTAACTGCCAAGATAACAAGCATGTTGAGCAAACATCAAGACAATGGCGACTCGCTGAGCGATCGTGAGAAAGACGTCGTCGTGGCTCTCGTGCAAGGCATGAGCAACAAGGAAATCGGCGATCATCTTTGCATTTCGACGAACACCGTGATTACCCATCGTCGCAACATCGCCCGTAAGTTACAGATACACAGCGCAGCGGGATTGACCATTTATGCAATAGTTAATAATCTGGTCGATATCAGTGCCGTGAAGCTGTGAAAAATATTACTTGAAAACTAAATTTTTCTCCGTTAGGATGAGCCGTCCTAACGGATTTTTTTGTACCTTTGCCAACGTTTTCCGACAGATGAATTTGGTAAACTTTTCACGCTTCTGTTGCAACAAAGTTTTCCAAAACGGAAAACTTTTGAAAAATAAAAACGGGAAAAGTTTCCCAAAAAGAGAAAGCACACGAAGAGAAAGACTTCTAATAAAATAATACTAAAATGGAAATAAAGAACTTTACAATCACGAAAAGAGATGGCTCCAAGGACCTGTTCTCCCTGGACAAAATAATGAATGCCATCGTCAAGGCATTTGAATCTGTGAACGAACCCGCAGATCTGGGCAGCATTTCAAAGATTATCAGCCATCTTGATATCCATGAAGGTATCAAGGTTGAAGACATTCAGAACCAGGTGGAGACCTCGTTGATGAAAGAAGGATATTATAAGGTGGCAAAATCCTTCATCATCTATCGCCAGGAGCATACAGAAGATCGTGAAGTTCTTGACAAGTTGAAGTTCCTCACCGACTATTGTGAAGCCGCCAATGCAGCCACCGGCTCCAAGTATGATGCCAACGCCAATGTGGAGCACAAGAATATCGCCACGCTCATCGGAGAACTTCCGAAGTCTAACTTCATCCGTTTGAACCGCCGTTTGCTCACCGACAGAATCAAGAAAATGTATGGCAAGCAGCTCGCCAACGAGTACATCGACAAGCTTACACACCACTTTATATATAAGAACGACGAGACTTCGCTCGCCAACTACTGCGCTTCCATCACTATGTATCCGTGGCTGATTGGCGGCACCACCTCTATCGGTGGAAACTCTACAGCCCCGACCAACCTCAAATCCTTCTGCGGGGGATTCGTAAACATGGTGTTCATGGTTTCGAGCATGCTTTCCGGTGCTTGCGCCACACCCGAGTTTCTGATGTATCTCAACTATTTCATCGGCCAGGAATATGGACTGGACTACTGGCAGCATGCCGACAAGGTGGTAGACCTCTCTACGAAGCAGCGCACGATAGACAAGATGATTACCGACTGCTTCGAGCAGATCGTGTATTCCATCAACCAGCCTACTGGTGCCCGCAACTACCAGGCTGTATTCTGGAACATATCCTACTATGACAAGTACTATTTCCAGAGCTTGTTCGAGAACTTCTACTTCCCCGACGGTAGCCAGCCCGACTGGGAAAGCCTTTCGTGGTTGCAGAAGCGATTCATGACATGGTTCAACAAGGAGCGTACCAAGGCCGTTCTCACTTTCCCTGTGGAAACCATGGCGTTGCTCACGGAAAACGGAGAGTGTAAAGACAAGGAGTGGGGCGACTTCACTGCCGAGATGTATGCGGCTGGACACTCTTTCTTCACCTACATGAGTGACAGCGCTGATTCGCTGAGTTCTTGTTGCCGTCTGCGCAATGAGATTCAGGACAACGGTTTCAGTTACACCCTTGGTGCAGGTGGCATCTCTACGGGTTCGAAGAGCGTGCTCACCATCAATCTGAACCGCTGCATCCAGTATGCCGTGAACAACAAAATGGACTACAAGGAATATCTCAGCGAGGTGATCGACTTATGCCACAAGGTGCAGCTCGCCTATAACGAAAACCTCAAAGACCTGCAGGCACACGGCATGTTGCCACTGTTCGACGCCGGCTATATCAATATCGACCGCCAGTATCTCACCATCGGCATCAACGGATTGGTGGAAGCTGCTGAGTTTATGGGACTCAAGATCACGCCTAACGACGAGTATCTGCACTTCGTACAGGGAGTGCTCGGACTGGTGGAGAAATACAACAAACAGTATCGTTCAAAGGGTGCGATGTTCAACTGCGAGATGATTCCTGCAGAAAACGTAGGCGTGAAGCACGCCAAGTGGGACCGTGAAGACGGCTACTTCGTGCCGCGCGACTGCTACAACAGCTATTTCTATGTGGTGGAAGACGACTCGCTGTCGATTATCGACAAGTTCAAAATGCATGGAGCACCCTACATTGAGCATCTCACAGGCGGCTCTGCACTCCACATGAACCTTGAAGAGCATCTGTCGAAAGCACAGTATGCCCATCTGCTGAAGGTGGCTGCCAAGGAAGGATGCAACTATTTCACATTCAACATCCCCAACACCATCTGCAACGAGTGCGGACATATCGACAAGCGTTATCTGCACGAGTGCCCCAACTGCCACAGCGAGAACGTGGACTACATGACGCGCATCATCGGCTACCTGAAGCGTGTGAGCAACTTCTCGCAAGCGCGTCAGAAAGAGGCTGCACACCGCTACTATGCGCATGCAGACAAGAACATCTAAACCTTCAAACATAGATAAAGGAGTAAAAGCAACATGTTGAAATATGTAAATACGGGTGTGGTCTTTCAGGAGATACCCGACGAGGTGACCCTTGCGGTGAACATCTCTCGGTGTCCCTGCCATTGTCCGGGATGTCACAGTCAGTATCTCGCCGAGGATATCGGCGAGCCTCTGACATCATTCGCCATAGACAACTTCGTTCGTGAATACGGTACGGACATCACCTGCATCTGCTTTATGGGTGGAGATGCCGAACCAAAGACGGTGAACCAGTTGGCTTGCTACATCCACGAGAACTATCCGCACTATAAGGTGGGGTGGTACAGTGGAAGGTCGCGGGTGCCTTCTACGGTGAGGAAACGTGATTTCGACTATATCAAGCTTGGTCCTTATATCGAACATTTGGGTTGTCTGAAAGACAGAACCACCAACCAACGTCTCTACAAGCATGCTGCCGGTGACGACTTTACAGACATCACATCCAGATTCTGGAAGAAGTGAAATTGAACAAAGAGATGACAAAGAACAGCATGTCACCCAAGGTGGCGATTGTCGATAGCGACATATTGGCGTGTATCGGACTGAAGCACATTCTGCAAGAGGTGATGCCGTTCATGGAAGTAGATACATTCGGGTCGTTTGCCGAGCTTGAGGCAAACGGTCCGAATGCCTTTTTTCATTATTTTGTGGAAATGAACATCGTTGTTTCCAATATGACATTCTTTACGGAGCAGCGGCACAAGACCATCGTGCTGAGCCCTTCATGCAGTTCAAGCGCACAACTGTCAGGTTTTCATACGCTCTGCGTGCATCAGCCCGAAAGGCAGTTTGTGCACCAACTTCTTGCCTTGGAACAGAGGGCGCACGGGCAGGGTCAGAACCTGCCACCGGTCAGCAAGCACACGGAGGAAAATGCACTGACAGAACGAGAAGTGGAGGTGTTGTCGTTAGTGGTCAAAGGCATGATCAACAAGGAGATTGCCGACGCACTGAACATCAGCGTGACCACAGTGATCACCCACAGGAAGAACATTCAGGAGAAATTGGGCATGAAGAGCGTGTCTGCCCTAACCATCTATGCTGTGATGCACGGCATCGTCGCGATGGAATTGTAGGCTACTGCAGTGTGGCATACCCCACGAGTCGGTCGGTCCGGTCCGTATTTGAACGATAATAGACCAGTGCCTGATAGGAGTTTCGAGTTTCATGGAAACTGCCTTCAAATGGAGGCGTAACGATTCGCCCGGCATAGTCTTTCATCAGATATTGATAGGAATAATATCCCAATTTCAACGGCAAGACAAGTTTGTAGCTTCGGCTTTCCGCATCATAATTCATCTTGTAGGCATCGTCAAACGAATCATACGTCCAGTCGCCGTTCACATACAAGTCGCCTTGTACGGGTTCTCCCGTATTCACCTCAAAGTGAACGTTCATATAGTCTGAAGTGTAGGTGCTTTCCACGTTGTCGCTGTTGCGAAGCACGTAGGCACCTTGTGCCGCCTCGTCGTATACATAGTTGCGGCGCGGTGTGTCTACATAGGGATAGGCGTTGTATGCCGTTCCGTCCCAGTCGATACGATCGACACCCATAGAAGGATTGTCGGTCGAGAGTATTTCAAACTTGTGATACACATTGCCGGCATTAAAGATGTAGTCACGACAATGTTTCCACTGCAGTCCGCCCACCAATGTATACTGCGGTTTTACGTTTACCCTCGCATCATGCCACTGCCGGTTTTGCATCAACACGGTTTTGAGCTGCGTCTGCGGATTGTCTACCCGAAGGTTTCCATAGTCGAGTTGCATGCTGATTTGCTGGTGACTGCCGTTGACATCAGTGTCAGTATTGGTGGTCATCTCCATTCGGATAGCCATCTGCTGTTCCACCACCATAAAACAAGCTTCGATTACGGGTGTGTCGTCATTCTCGCGCAACACCATGAGCCGATAGTTGCCGCTCATCTTCAGGCGGCATTTCTCGTTGGGAAGGCTGAGGTGATAGTGTGAGTAGAGAGTGTTGGTGTTGATAGACTCTACGATGTCGTCGATGGTATTGCCATCGGCAAAACCTGACAAATAGTCGCTGGCAAACAGTCCATCGGAAGTGTTCCAATTGGCATCGCAATGTTCAATTTTATAGGAGTAGCGCTCGTATTGGTGAGTGAGGTCATCAAAGTCGATGTCTATTTTTCCTTCGCTGAGCGATACTACGGGGAGATTCGTCCAGTCTTCGTTGGCTACCACTTGCAGACTGCGGATGTTATGGTCGAGTATACGATTGAATTGGGCGCTTGCCACGAGAGCACAAGCGCAGAGTAGGAGAGAAGTGAATGTTCTTTTCATAGACACGACACGATCGGTAGATAAATGAAAAAGGGAATCTTTCTTGAAAAAGACTCCCTTTGTTGTGAGGTACCTAGCAGAGTCGAACTGCTCTACACGGTTTTGCAGACCGTTACCTAACCGATCGGCCAAGGTACCATTTCTTATTTGCGATTGCAAAGGTACTACATTTATTTCGTTTCCCCAAACATTAACAGCACTTTTTTTCAATATTTTTCTTGGCGGCAGTATTCCCTTTGCACAACGAAATCTTCTTTGCAGGGTTTATGTGCTTGCCTTTCAACGCTTTTTCCAATTCACATCCCGAACATCCACGGCACGGATTTCCCGTCTCTTTTATCGTCAGGTAGATGCGGTAAGCTGCATAACCGACAGCAGTAACCAACAGAACAACCGTAAGAATGGTTTGGACAAAGGTGTTGAACAACATATTTTGTAAACTTTATTCGGTGTCTCTATCAAGAGAATGTAGACCTGTAAACTTCAGAGGAAAGTGGAGCATCCGTAAATGGCTCTCAGAGGAGCGGTAAACAAGCCATTTACGGATGCTAAGCCAGTGTGCGGCGTCAGAAGCCCAACAGTCTGCCCACCTGATAGACCAAAGCGGACATGACCCAAGCCAGTACCGTGGTGTATCCTGCCGCCACAAACGCCCATTTCCAACTGCCCGATTCATTCTTGAAGGCAGCAATCGTGGCGATGCACGGGAAATAGAGCAGCACAAATATCAGATAGCTGAAAGCAATCAGCGGTGTAATTCCGTCGGCAGACATCCGCTTATACAGATTGGCGTATTTCGCATTGTTGTCACCGCCATCCTCCGCCACGCTGTCATCGTTGGCATAGAGAACGCCCATGGTCGATGCTACAATCTCCTTCGCACCTACGCCCGAGATAAGACCAATGTCGAGTTTCCAATCGAATCCTTGTGGTCGGAACACTGGTTCTACAGCTTTGCCCAAGCGTCCGATATAGCTCTGCTCCTGCTGCTGTTGGCTGGTAAGTGCATCGTCGTGAGGGAAATAACCCAATGCCCACACCACAATAGATGCCACAAGGATGATGCCTCCCATCTTCTTGAGATACTGTTTGCCTTTTTCCCACGTGTGGCGTGCGATAGCCTTCGTGGTAGGGAAACGATAGGGAGGAAGTTCCATGACGAAAGGCGTATCCTCGCCCTTGACTACAAAACTGCTCAAAATGCGACTCACGATGACCGACATCACTATACCTATTATATATAGTAGGATCATAATCATGCTGCGGTATTGCAAGGCGAAAAACGTGCCGGTGATCATAATATAGATGGGCAGACGTGCCGAACAGCTCATCATCGGCAGGATAAGCATCGTAATGAGACGGCTTCGTCTGCTCTCGATGGTACGTGTTGCCATCACGGCAGGCACGTTGCAACCGAATCCCATGATAAGCGGGATGAACGATTTGCCATGCAAGCCCATCTTGTGCATCAACTTGTCCATGATAAAGGCAGCACGCGCCATGTATCCACTGTCTTCCATAAACGAGATGAAACAGTAGAGGATGAGGATTTGGGGCAGGAAGACGATGACCGAACCAACACCTCCTATCACGCCGTCTACAAGCATTGCCTTCAGCGGTCCGTCGGGCATGGCTTCCGAGATCCAGTCGCCCAGCATGCCTACACATGCCTCAATCCAGTCTTGCGGATATTGCCCGAGTGAGAACGTCACCTGAAACATGACGTAGATGAGCAGGAAGAAAAGCGGGAAACCGAAATATTTGTTGGTGATGATGTTATCGAGAACGTGGGTTACCTGATAGGTGTCGCTCTTGTTGCCTTCTGCAAAACGCGCCTCTTGCAGCGCACCGTGCACAAAGGCGTATTTAGCATCCATCACTGCCGTCTCGCTGTCGTCCTTTGTTTCTTCCTTGATCTGGGCAGCTGCAGCATCGCGCACGCCAAGGATGTCGTGGGCATTGGGCAGTGTGGCGATAAATTTCTCGGCTTCTGTGTCGTTTTCAAGCAGTTTGATGGCGAGATAGCGCGTGGAATATTTGTGGCGTATCTGCGTGTCCTTCTGTATCTCTACCTTTACTTTTTCGATGGCATCCTCCACATACTTTCCGTGATTCACGTGTATATGGCGGAACACACTCTTTCGCGGTTTCGGTCCGTGGGCGAAGTCTTCTTCGTGGTCATCGCCCTCCTGGGCATAGTCTTTGTGCCACGACTGCAGGTCTTTCTCCACTTCGGGGTTGATATTGCCGTCCTTGTCGAGAAAGTCAACGCCCTCATAGAGGTTGATGATGATGTGAAACAGCTTGTCCACGCCTTTTCCCGTCTTGAACACCGTAGGGATCATCGGCACGCCAAAGAGCTGACCAAGCTTCTGATAGTCGACAGTGTCACCACGGTCTTCAAACTCGTCGAACATGTTGAGGGCGCATACCATGCGCAGATTCATGTCTACGAGTTGGGTGGTGAGATAGAGATTGCGCTCGATATTTGAAGAGTCAACCACATTGATGATGACATCCGGGGTCTGTTCGATGATCTGCTTGCGCACATAAAGTTCCTCAGGGCTATATGCTGAAAGGGAATAGGTGCCGGGCAAATCTACGATATTGAACTCATAGCCTTCGAAGCTCGCGTGCCCCTCTTTGGCATCCACCGTAACGCCGGAATAGTTGCCGACACGTTCATGGGCGCCAGACACGAAGTTGAACAAGGAAGTCTTTCCACAATTAGGGTTGCCCACCAGCGCCACATTGATGGTGCGGCGCTTTTTCAATGCCGCATCTCTGAACTGCTTGTCTGTCAATGATGTCGAAGACGTGCTGTCCTGCATCGAGGCATGAGGTTCGTCGCACACTTTGCCAGCAAGGTTTTCGGCATCAGCTATTTCTTTGTTTTCTATTTCCTTGGCTTCTTCCTCGGATATCACCTCTATCATGTCCGCCTCGTCGTGGCGGAGTGAAATCTCATAGCCCATGATTTTGTATTTCACGGGATCCTTGAGCGGGGCATTGAGGAGCACTTCGATGACCTTTCCTTTGATAAAGCCCATTTCAACAATGCGCTTGCGGAAGCCCCCATGGCCCAATACCTTTACGACGACGCCTTTCTGTCCTGTCGTCAATGCTGATAGTTTCATGTTGTTTTCTGAATTTCTTAACCTTGCAAAGTTAATACCTTTTGATGAAGATGGGGTGGAATAGCGCTTAAAATACCTACAAATGGGGATGGGGGAGGGTGTCTGCTACTTCCTCATCATAGATACGATCGAAACAAACCTTCAGTTTGGCAGGTTGGGCAATGAGGCTTCTTATCTCTTTCAATTTTGTTTCGTTGGCAGACCCGGGTATCCACAATTTGATATAACCATTGACAGAATACTTGTTTTGCATGTGCTCGTAGAATCGCTTCCACTGTTCTGTCTTGTTTTTTTCGGGATAATGGTCGAGACCGAAAAGCACTGTGCGTCTGAAAACAGTCTCCGGGTCAAGGTCGCGATCTGCCTCTGCCACGATTTTCCCATAGATACTTCTCGGTGCATGAGATGCCGAAGCCCGGTGGTCTTCCACCGCTTCTTTCATAATCTTGATTTGTTCGGCATTGAACCAGCGTTGCAGACGATTGTCTGCCAAGAGTATTTTCCCGCTTGTCAGATGATGTATCGCCCTTGGTCCCTCCAAGCCGAGGTCGTGATAGGCAGCAATAACGTATGCCATGTTGGCATCAGCACCTGTTTTGGCGGCAAGTTCACCCGAGCGTCGGATGACCCTTACGACATGTGTGATGTCGTGTGCCTTGTCGAAAGCGTTGTATCTGGGAAGAATGTTCTTCTCGACAAACTCCATCAAGTCGAGAGCTATGTGGTGGTCAATCATACAAATGTCAATTATTATTTGCAAAAGTAAACATTTCATCGTATTTTTGCAAACGTTTAAATGAATATTTCTGATATGGATGAAACTTCCGTGAAGGTAGACTCGCTGAGGGCTTGGTTCTTGGCGGCACGTCCCAAAACGCTGACAGGAGCAGCTGTGCCTGTGATGATAGGCGGTTCCTTAGCGTGGGCAGATGCTGTAGATTCCTTTCGTTGGCTACCGGCGTTGCTGTGTCTGCTGTTTGCTTTCGTGATGCAAATAGATGCAAACTTTGTCAATGACTATTTCGATTTTGTAAAAGGCAATGATGATGAGACCCGATTGGGACCCAAGCGTGCATGTGCCCAAGGATGGGTAAAGCTCAACTCGATGAAGCGTGCCATTCTGCTGACCACGCTGATGGCATGTCTGATCGGATTGCCGCTTGTTCTGTGGGGAGGACTGGAAATGATATTGGTCGGCATCCTGTGCGTCGTTTTCTGCTTCCTTTATACCACAATCTTATCATATAAAGGTATGGGAGATGTCTTGGTACTCGTCTTCTTCGGTATCATTCCCGTCTGTTTTACCTATTATCTTTCATTGCCACGTGGGATGCAGAGCATCACCTGGGAGGTATTTCTGGCTTCTGTCGCCTGCGGACTGGTGGTGGATACCCTGCTGATTGTCAACAACTATCGCGACATAGATAACGACAAGCGTGCCGGAAAGATTACCCTTGTCGTGCGACTGGGTGCATCCGCAAGCAAGATGCTCTATTTGCTGCTGGGCATAGCTTCTTGTGCCATTGGTGCTATACATATTTTCAATAAGCCTTTCAGCTTTTGGCTGCCGATCGTATTCCTTGTGTTCCATTGGATGACTTACCACAAGATGTGCATGATTGACAAGGGGAGGGGGCTGAACCTTGTCTTGGGCGATACGGCAAGAAACATTTTCATCTATGGGTTGCTTGTGACCATGGGCAACTTGGCATGTTTTTTGCTGTGAGTAATAGTGGAAAGAACATATAAAGGAGGACAAAATTATGGCTTTTATCGATTATTATAAAATTCTTGGTGTAGACAGAAACATCCTGCAAAAGGATGTGCGCAAGGCTTATCTCAAACGGGCAAAGCAATTCCATCCCGACCTGCATCCTGATGACCCCAAGGCAAAAGCCAAGTTTCAGGCATTAAACGAAGCGTTTGACGTGATCAATGATCCGGAAAAGCGTAAGAAATATGACCAGTATGGTGAGCAGTGGAAGAACGCCGATGCCTTCAACGGGGGCGGTCCTGGCGGTGGGTCTTACGGATGGAGCACACAAGGTGGCTCACCTTTTGAAGGGTTCGACTTCTCAGGATTCAACAGTCAAGGTGGAGGGTTCAGCAGTTTCTTCGAACAGTTGTTTGGCGCAGGACGTTCGCACGGAAGGAAGTCTGCGAGAACAAACAGCGGCGAAATGAATGCCACGGTAAATATCGATCTATATACCGCCTTGCTGGGTGGCGAAGTAGTCATATCACTCAATACTGGAGCACGGCTGAAACTGAAAATCCGCCCCGAGACCCAGAACGGCACGAAGGTGCGCCTACGTGGTAAGGGATATGACAGAGGTGATGGCACGTGCGGGGATTTGATTATTACCTATCATGTGCAACTTCCCACCAACTTGACAGAACACCAGAAAGAACTTCTCAACCAAATGCGGCAGGGGTAACGGTCATGTAACGAATCCGTGCTTAGCATTATTTAACAAGCTAAAAAGTTACAATTTGCTTGCATGATTAAAGAATTATTGATACCTTTGCAAGACTTTGGGCAAAAGTTTTAGTTATCTGCCTGATAGTCTGTAATATAAAGGTTTTAAGGTTCATAAGATGAGACAATTAAAAATTCAAAAAAGCATCACCAACCGTTCAAGCGAGGCGTTGGATAAGTATCTTGTTGAAATCGGACGCGCTCCACTTATCTCGATCGACGAAGAGATAGATTTGGCACAGAAGATCAAGAAGGGCGGTCCGGAAGGAGAGCGGGCTAAGAACAAGCTGGTGACTGCCAATTTGCGTTTTGTAGTTTCTGTAGCCAAGCAATATCAGCACCAAGGGCTGACGCTGACAGACCTTATCGACGAGGGAAATATCGGTTTGATCAAGGCTGCACAGAAGTTTGACGAAACCCGAGGTTTCAAGTTCATCTCCTATGCTGTATGGTGGATTCGTCAGAGCATTCTGCAGGCAATCGCAGAGCAGAGCCGTATCGTGCGTTTGCCACTGAATCAGGTCGGCTCGCTGAATAAGATCAATCACGAGATCAATAAATTTGAGCAAGAGAACTTGCGCCATCCTTCTGTGTCGGAATTGAGTGAAGCCACCAATCTTGACGAGGAGAAGATTGGCCAAAGTCTGATGGCAGACGGACACCACGTGAGTATAGACGCCCCATTCCAGGATGGTGAAGACAACTGCATGCTCGACGTGATGCCAAGCGGTGACGACAGTCGCACCGACCGCCAAGTGGATCATGAATCTATGGCACTCGAATTGAATTCCGTGTTGAAAAAAGTGCTCAAGGAACGTGAAATCACCATTATCCGCGAATGTTTCGGCATCGGATGCCACGAGAAAGGACTTGAAGAGATCGGCGACCAGCTGAACTTGACACGTGAGCGTGTGCGTCAAATTCGTGAAAAGAGCATTGCCAAGTTGCGCGATAGCGGCAATGCAAAAATATTGATGAAATACTTAGGATAAAATAATGCGTGCGAAATTTGTACGTGTCAAGATTTATGCGTACCTTTGCACCGCAAAAAAGGATGGTTCCGTAGCTCAGTTGGATTAGAGCAACAGCCTTCTAAGCTGTGGGTCCAGGGTTCGAATCCCTGCGGAATCAC
>CAVJZZ010000076.1:0-4820 GCA_963654295.1 Lachnospiraceae bacterium
CGAGCAAGTTCTTCGCCAAGACCGACTTTGACATGAAGGCCATCAAGGAAGAGGAAGCAGGCTATCAACCCCTGCCGAAGTTCTATACCTTCAAGAGCCGGGACGAAAGGGAGCGCATCCTCTACAAGAACTTCGTTCAGGTTGGGGAGGATGTGAAGGCAATGATAAAAACGATACAGCAGTATCGGGTGAAGTGACTTGTTTTTTATACAAAAAACGGAAAAACCTCAGTCATGTGGGAAGCCTTTCAGGCTTATGATGCCGTTTGTGTGTCTGGCTTTGTGAGCACGCTCACAGCCTGTCACCCAAACACCATCATGGCGGCTTTGCCGCCTTCCCACACGACTGACGATAAACCATAAAAACAGGCCTCGCGGACTGCTTTCTCTTCTTCCCTTTGTTCGACATCAGGCGAAGCGGTTTTTAGCCGAAGGCGTGGTTTGTCGCCCTGTGGTGGGCAAAGTGCCGGAACGGCACGGATGGCGGTAGGCTGTGATGGGTGTGTAAGCTTGCTTACATAAGCCCATCACAGACTGCCACCATCAAAACTCGAAGAGTTTGCCTACCACAGGGTGTTTTTATGGTTTTTGTCTTAAACATCAAGAATATCAAAATGTAAAGAATGAATTATAAAGTAACGATATTGATAATCTGTATGTTTCTGTGCGTGGCGCAAGCCAAGGCACAGAATGCGATTATGCGGTTGTCGCCGTTTGAGAGGGCGGTGAGGGTGATTAAGTATTATGAAGGATGGCATGATATACGGAAGAACTATCCCTACATTGGATGGGGACACTGCATACAGCCGCATGAGCGCAAGAGGTTTACACGTAATCTGACTGTGAAACAAGCGGACTCGGTGTTGAGGGCTGACTTGACGAGCTTTTGTGCGCTCTTCCGCAAGTACGGCAAGGACTCGTTGTTGCTCGCTGTGCTCGCCTATAACATTGGGCCGTATAAGATACTTGGGGATAAGAGGCATCCCAAGAGTAAGTTGCTACAGAAGATTGAACGAGGGGAATGTGATTTTAAGGAGGAGTATCTCGATTGTTGTAGATGGAAAGGGAAGGTTGTGCCTTCCATCCGTAGGCGGCGTGCGATGGAGTACCTGTTGCTTCATTAGCATTGCCGCCTTGGTTGTTTTTTAGACAAAAACCGAAAAACCTCAGTCATGTGGGAAGCCTTTCAGGCTTATGATGCCGTTTGTGTGTCTGGCTTTGTGAGCACGCTCACAGCCTGTCACCCAAACACCATCATGGCGGCTTCGTCGCCTTCCCACATGACTGACGATAAACCATAAAAACAGCCTCGCGGAGTCCTACTTCCTCGCTTCTTCCTCGCTTCTTTCTCCTTCTTTTTCTTATCCTCCTTTCTCTTCATCCACTTTCCTCTTTCTTTGTTCATATTCCCCTCTTCATGCAAGGATTTTTTTGATCAACTTCCAAGTCAAGTGTGATGCCATAAAGTGGTGTATTCGCTAATAAATATTATAATATTCGTATTTATCATTGTTTTTAGGCGATTTATTTGTAACTTTGCCCCATCAACTATAACATAAAAGCAATGGATAGACCCATCAACAGAATAAAAGTGATGCTCGCAGAGAAGCGGAAATCCAACAAATGGTTATCGGAAGCACTCGGTGTTGCCCCCACAACGGTGTCAAAGTGGTGTACCAACAATGCCCAACCACCCATGGAGACATTCATGAAGATAGCCAAGCTCCTCGACGTAGACATCAATGAACTACTCCGTTTTGACGAGTTGGAAGAAACATCAAACAAAAAATAATATCTATAAGTTATGCAGTTAAATGAACTCTACATACAGAATTTCCGTTGTTTCCGCGACTATCATATCGCGTTTGCCCCAGGAGTGACCGTGCTGTTCGGTAAGAATGGTACAGGAAAGACAACGCTGATTCACGCTATTCACAAGGCACTCAGTTTCGCTTTCAAGCGAGAGAAAGACGAGAAAGCACTGAACCTAGGTGCTGGATTTCCTGAATTGAAGCCACGTGATTATAACAAGGCAGAAGATATGGTCAGAGACCCCAAGACAGGGATGCCATATCCTGTTGTCAACATACACGCCAATGCCACATTCGAAGGTGTCAACCTTGATTGGGATATGTATGCCTCCACGTCAACCTTTAAGGTACAGGCAAGCAAGTATGGCGAAGCATTCACTCTCTTGAAGAATCGCATCAAAGAGACAGACAAGTTACCCATGTTTGCTTATTTTTCCGATGGGTTCCCCCATGTCACCAAAGAGACAAAGCTCAGCGAGAAAGAAATGCATCTTAGAAATCTGGGCTATCTTGGATGGGATGAAGAAACCGCCTATTCCGACCTTTGGATCAATCGTCTCTCTAAGATTTGGGTGCTATGGGATAGGGCCAATCGCTCCGTTGATGCGGAAGAGGCTGCCTTGCGGAATTGTGAGGCATTCAAGGAGAAGAATATCGTAAATGCCGATGAATATGATGAGGACATTCTGCTTCATCAGTCACGTCTTGAAAATGCGAAACGTGAGAAAGCCCGCTATGATGGCGAAATTCAGGCTATCCGCAACTGCCTGATTAAATTCTCGAAGGGAGACAAGAACATCGAGGTGACGGATTTCTTTGTCAGCGTCTATGAGGAAAGTGGACTTTGTCTTCAGACACACGACGGAACAAATCCCTCATTCCTCAATCTTCCTGCCGGTTACAAGCGTCTCTTCTTTATGGTTCTCGATATAGCTTATCGGTCCTTTCTCCTAAGCAATGGCGCAACAACCGACCTTGCCGGAATAGTGGTTATTGATGAAATAGACCTCCATTTGCATCCCGAATTGGAGCAGTCTGTCCTCGCCCGATTGCGGAAGACATTCCCAAGCGTGCAGTTTCTCATCAGCACACATTCTCCATTGGTTCTGTCTGGTGTTGAGAACAAGCCTGAAAATATCGTGTACAGCATGCATGTAGATGGTGACAAGCGAACCCTCAGCGTGCATCGCACATACGGTATAGATGCCAATAGTCTTATGGCAGAAAACATGGAAGCGACCAATCGCACATCAGCAGTGATGGCAAAGATACGAGCCATTGAGGATTGCGTGTCCGCAAAGGAACTCACCAAGGCAAAAGACTTGCTTTCCGACCTTGAAAAGGATACAGACCCTTCTCAGGCAGAACTTGTACGCCTTCGTGCCATTATCAAACGTTTGGAAATCATAGGACGATGAGACTCATAGAAAAAGATGATACGACGACCGTTGTTTGTCGTCATAAGGCAGAGCTGCAAGCTCAGCAGTTGGACGAGCAGAGTCTACTCAATCCGAATGTACATCCAGGGCTAACCGGAAGCAAACTTTGGAAAATGGTAAGAGACATCAAGGTGATTCCCCACTTGTGGGACTTGAAACATCAGATGTATGACGAGCAAGGCGGAATCTGCTGCTATTGCGGACTGCGCATATTCAAGGATTCAGAAGGAAGAAAACAATCCGTAGAGCATGTTGTTCCTAAAAGTGCTCATCGTGAGTTGGTGGGAGAATACAAGAACCTGTTGCTGACATGCAGTGTTACTGATGACGATGCGAACCTGATGGGTGTAGCTTTGTCCAATCCGACACTGAGGCATTGTGATGTCAGTAAGGCTGATGCATCATTGCATTATACACCGTTGATGCCAGCGTGTGAAACCGCATTCCAGTATGATGCAGTGGGAGGTGTACAAGCGACCGACAGAGATGCACAAGCTGATATAGACACCCTACGTTTGGATTGTGACTTGTTGAAAGTACGCCGCAAGGCAGCCCTTAGTATTCTGTTTGATGAAGAAGGAAACTTTGTCTCCGACGAGGAATTACGCAAGATTTCATCAAGCATCATGGCTCGTGACGAAGACAACAGACTGCCGGAATTTTGCTTTGTCATCAAGAACGTGGCAGACTCCGTAGTATCGAAAAAGGTTATATCTCCACAGGCGTGATGCGGAGGTTGGTGCCGTCGGTGTAGACGCGGACATAGGTGGTGTCACTGGAGGGAGTGGAGAAGGAGGCGACGAAGTGGCGGGAGCAGAGGCTCTGACGCTTGATGCGATAGACGGGGGACTTGGACTCCAGGACGAAGGTCTTGGTGCCCAGGAAGCAGATGCCACCTGCTGGCTGGATTTCACCACGGCGGTATGGATAGCCCGTGAGAGACTCCTTGTTTCTGACGAAATAGAGGTCGCCCTCTTGCCAAAATTCGAGGAAGCCGATTTTGACCAAACGAGGGAGAGACTGATGCCTGGTGAGCGTCTCCAGACCGAGGTAGCACACGTCACCATCGTCTTCGATGCGGAAGAAACCGTGGTCCAATGCCTCGATCTTGTCGTGCGATGCATCCAAGGTATTGAACGGTTTGCCAAATATATCCAGCAGACGGTATTTGCCCTTCTCGTCCTGCACGATGAAGATGCCATATCGGGTCTTGATGATATGCCGCCAAGTGCCCAATTCGCCCCATGTATCCTTGCCCTTTCTCCGGAAATAGAGCGTGAAGGCATTGCCTTCCTTCCTGATGTCAAACTCCAAGAGAGACAGGAGGCTGTTTAGATATTCACGTTCGCTCGTCACACCCCGAAACTCCGAGCCTATATGCAGATGCGATAGCGTCCATTTTCGTTTCTTCTCAAAAACTTTCACGGCTTTCTGCCATTCCGCTTTCCTCTTGTCCCATTCCTCCCGAGTTGTCGGTTGTAGCGGCAGGTGGTTACGGTCCGCACAGAAGCATTTACCGTTCTCATCCACAAACAGTTCCTGCACATCCATCTTGTCGATGCACTCATACA
>CAVJZZ010000076.1:5548-12405 GCA_963654295.1 Lachnospiraceae bacterium
AAGAGGTCTACATTCACCAGTACGTCCATCTTGCCCTCTCGGAAATCATCGAGCAACGCCTTGCGCTGCACCGACGGTGTCTTGCTGGAGATGACGGTAGCCCGCATGCCGTGCTGGCAGTAATAGTCAGCGATATGTTCGGCGTGGCGGATGTCGATGGCATAGACGATGCCCTTCTTGTCCTTGGCGTATGTCAGGACAGACAGGCAGAGGCGATGGATGCTCGGCAACACATTGAGTTTCTCGCTCATCTCCTTTAGCGAGTAGTCGCCGTCGGCACCACGCTTCTGCAAGCCGTCCACCAACCTTTGGTCTTCGCTGTCGGGCTTTATGGAGATATAGTCGTATAGCGAGAGGCGACCTTCGGAGATAAAACGGTTGATGGACCACGACTGCAAGAGTTCGTCGAAGAGATTAGTGAAACCTTGTTTCTGGAGACGGCAGGGAGTTGCGGTGAAACCGATCTTGCGTGCCTGGGGATAGGCATTCATCACCTCGCTGTAGGTCTTCGCCAAGGCATGGTGGGCTTCGTCGATGATGAGCAGGGATGGACTGTCGGTGATTTCCCGGTGATGCTTGGTGAGCCATTGGATGGACATCACCTTTACTCGGTCGAGGAGGGATGCGTCCACCCACAGGCTGACGGTGGACTGTATCTGTTCCACGAGCTCTCTGCGGTGGGCGACAATCCAGACCTGTGACTGGGTGTCGTGGACGAGGCATGACGAAACGAGCGATGCCAACAAGTGGGTTTTGCCCGTACCTGTCGGCATCTGAACCATGAGAGAGTGGTGTATAGAGAATGCTTTCTCTATCCGACTCTTCATCTCTTGTTGATAGTCGTATAGTGCGATTTCGTTCATGCCCATATCTTGCCTATTTGCAAAAATAACGTTTTTCGAGGAAATAATGAAATCCTTTATGAAATATTCACACAAAATATCTCCTTGTATGCTTGTTGGATTTTGACAAAAACCTAAAATACTCCTGCTGTTTTTCTGAGCCTTCGGCTTGTTGTAGTGTTTTGTCTTGCCCTTACGAGAACGAGTTCTCGACAGCCAAGGCAAAACACTACAACAGTGTCGCTTCGCGCCACTCAGAAAAACATCAGGCGATAAACCATAAAAACCAGCCTTGCGGACTCCTTTCTTCTTCCTCTTTCCCTTCTTTGTTCTTCTTTCTCTCCTTTCCCCTTCTTTATTCCTCTTTCCCCATTCTTTCTCCTCTTTCATTCCCCATTCTTTCTCTTTCTCGGTCTTCTCCTTCTTTTTCCCTTTCTTCCCTTTGTTCTTCTTCCCTATGTTCAACACCGAATGTGTAAGATGTTCTGCGGGTATAGGAATATAGGAGGAATGATGGCGCAGCGGTTTTTAGCCGAAGGCGTGGTTTATCGCCCTATGGTAGGCAAAGTGCTGGGACAGCACTGATGGAGGTAGGCGGTGGTGGGCGTGTAAGCTCACTTACGTAAGCCCATCACAGGCTGCCACCATCAAAACTCGAAGAGTTTGCCTACCATAGGGAGTTTTTCAGGTTTTTGTTATAAAACCATTTCAGAAACAATACATGACATCTGTCTCTGTGTCAAGATAGTAGTGCTCACCTTGGTCACGGACGGGCGCAAAGTTGTAGAGTATGCCTATGCGTACCTTGGCAAGGCGCATGTAGTTCCATAACTGTTGTCGTTGGTCTGCGCCAAGAGTTTCTATCGCCTTACATTCTATAAATACTTTGTCCTTGACCAAGAAGTCCACGTAATGCTTGTGCTTTATCTTCTGTCCGTGGGACTCAACGGAGAAATAATATTCGCGGCAGTGCGGTATTGACCGCTCTTTGAGAACAATCTCTAATGCGTCTTGATACATATACTCATTGAGAAAGGGCCCCAGTTCCCGATGTACCATTTGACAACACCCGTTCAAGTCGTAGCAATATTGCTTCAACCGCTGGTATAAATCGGGATTCACCTCCCTGAGTTGTTTGATATGATAGTCCATAGGCGCAAAGATGTTGTTATGTAAATTAGAACGTAAGATGTGTTATATTGTTGTATAGTTGTGTTGAAAAAGTATGATTTATAGTTTGATCTATGTGTTGATTTTTAGACAAAACCTTAAAAACCTCAGTCATATGGGAAGCCTTTCAGGCTTATGATGCCGTTTGTGTGTCTGGCTTTGTGAGCACGCTCACAGCCGTCACCCAAACAACATCATAGCGGCTATGCCGCCTTCCCACATGACTGACGATTAACCATAAAAACAGCCTGGCGGACTCATTCTTCTCTTCCTTCCCCATTCCCTTTCCTCCTTCTTTCTCCTCCTTCTTTCTATTTCTTCCCTTTGTTCTTCTTCTATCTCTTTGTTCGTTTTCCTTTTGTCCTTCTTCCCTATGTTCAACCCCCAAGCATGTAATTTGTTCCGTAGATATAGGAACAGTTGAAGGCGTGATGACGGAGCGGTTTTTCTGGTTTATCTCCCTGCGGTGGGCAAAGTGCCGGGGCGGCACGGATGGCGGTGGGATGTGGCGGGTGTGTAAGCTCGCTTACGTAAACCCGAAACAGGCCGGCGACATCAAAACCCGAAGAATGAGGGTTTGCCCACAGCAGGGTGTTTTTATGGTTTTTGTCTAAATCTACAGCAACTCACTTACTCCTTTTTATGCCTTAGAGTAAACTCCATTAGTCATGGTCACTACCTTCTTACTTGTCCAATTTTCTTTGAAAAATCTTGAAGAATTTGTCAAATAAAAGGAAGATTTACCCCCCCCTAAATGCTATGCGAAGATATTCGTGGGATGCCCACAAAACCTGCACGAAAGGGGCTGAAAGTGCGAGAAATGGCGCAATTGATGGGATTTTGCGCACGCCAACCATGCGATATTCCACCTCATTCCGAGGAAATTCACACCTTGATGAAAGAAAGTGATAAAAACTGACACGAGTTTGGAGGATTTTTTATATCTTTGCTTTTAGTTATGCACATTTCCGCTAAGAACTTGTGTAGGATGTAAAAAATAACGAACGAGGTGGCAGGTCGTCTGCCACGTCATACACGATTAGAATTTTATGGGCAAACTTATTTATGTACGCTATAGGCTAACCCTGCCATCATGCACGGTAGCAGCCAAGAACATAAAGTAGGAAGGAATTTATGAAACCGGATGGTACGAGTTCTTTTTCTACAGCCGACGAGAAACTTGTTTCTCCAGAGGGCACCCACGTTTCAGAACCAGAGAATACATCTGGCTCTGAGATAAAGAAGTATCCGCACTCGGACGTAACAACGTGGTCTTATATCTTTGTCCACAACAGCAAGGCAAGGGGAATGGAAGAGCAGTTGGCAAAAGATGGCAAAACCTATTTTGTGCATAAGACCGTTCGATATTTCAAGAAGTTGGGCAAGCAAAAGGTGCGGCATCAGGAAGTGCCCACCGTCAGCGGACTCGTCTTCTTCCAGGGTAATCCCCAAGAGATACAAGCCTATCTCAACGACATATTCCCCGGAGCTTACCTGTGCAAGAACTGCAGCACGGGCAAGGTGGCAGAGATACCCGACGCACAGATGCAACCCTTCATGCGTGTCACGAAGACCTCGCCCGAACGCATCCGTTTCCTACTCCATCCCTATCACTATTACGCCCGCAACCGCATCCTGCTCCGCATCACCACTGGTGAGATGGCAGGGCTGGAAGGCTACATCATTCGTATCGATCGTGACCGCCGTCTGGTGATGGATGTCGGTGGACTGAGTGTCGCCATCAGCGGTGTACATGCCGAGCATTTCGAGGAAGTGGAGCCGGACAAGACATCCCAAGCAGATGAGAATATCTTCTATCAGCGCAACCTGCAAGAGCGGCAAGTGCTGATAGATCGCTATTTCCATCCCGTGAAGACCGACAAGGAAGTGGCGGCACAAGCGGAGAATATCGACTATCTGAGGAAATACGCACTCGATGAGGTGGCGCAGAACCACATCACCCCCAACGACGCATGGAACATCTATTCCTTCATCATCGAAGAGATAGGCTACTACTATTCCCCGTTCGTAGAACAGTTTAAGGAGCACCTCGACCCCATCATGGGCGAAGGGGGCAAGATACTCCAGGAAATGGAACGAATCATCGCCAGTCCGCAGACCAGTCCTAACGACAAGATCAGGTACGAGAACGACCATCAAAGGCTTATGTCGCAGTACGGATATTTGTTCTAAAAAGCGAGACCGAACTCTTTAGCTGCATCCAAGCAAGGGCAAGCCTTTGGCGTAACGCCGGGCAAGTCACGATGTCCCACGATCTTCGCCTTCGGGAAGAGTTTGTGCAGGTTGGCGAGCAAGTCAGAGATGCGCTCCCTTTGTGCAGCGGTCAGCGTGTTGCAAGGTTCGCCTTGCTCATCCAGTCCGCCCTCATAGCAGATGCCGATGGAGCATTTATTATAAGGTACGCAATGGGCACCCACCTCCAGTAGCATCCTGTGCTGGCTCATCTTCCCGTCCTTGCGGACATAGAAGTGATAGCCGATGCCACGGAATCCACGTGCCTTGTGGTCTTTAAGGAGCATCTCCTCGGAATAGTCACTGTTGCACCTCGTAGCCGAGCAGTGCAGAATCAGATATTTTACGTCGTCTGCCGACATGTATTGACTTCTTCTCATAAGATTTGAAATTTGTTTATGATGGATATTTTAGACAAAAACAAGAAAAACCTCAGTCATCTGGGAAGCCTTACAGGCTTATGATGTTGCTTGTGTGACAGCCTTTGTGAGCAAGCTCACAGCCTGCCACCCAAACACCATCATGGCGGCTTTGCCGCCTTCCCACATGACTGACGATAAACCATAAAAACCAGCCTCGCGGACTCACTCGTTATATGGGCATTACAAATCGCCAATATTTTAATATTTCCATATCTCAAGGCGCATTGGTTTTTGGGGTTTATCGCCCTGTGGTGGGCAAAGTGCCGGAACGGCACTGACGGCGGAGGACTGAGGCGGGTGTCGTAAGCTCGCTTACGTAAGCACGACACAGACCACCGCCGTCAAAACCCGAAGAATGAGGGTTTGCCCAACACAGGGTGTTTTTAAGGTTTTTGTCAATAACGGTACGGTTTTTGTCAAAAGAACTACAACGCGTTAGCGCAAGAACTTACACCCAGTGCCGTCAAGGCAGCGATGATCGCCTGTACTACGGCATTCAAGATACTCACCCACGAAATCTTCGTGTTACTATAATTTAATTTACTCATAAGATATAAAAATTAAAATGTTATACATCAGTGTTTGAAAAGGTTGGCGGCACCCAGCCAGGCTTATGTCAGCCGAGTGCCACCGGGCGCGCTAGTCTATAAAGAAGAGCCACCATCCTCACCCGTAGAGCCAGAAGACTCAGAACTGTCAGTAGACTCACCCGAGGTGCTGTCGCCCGTAGAGGTAGGGCCGCCTCCCGTAGGAGTAGTGTCATCGTCATCTGAGTCGACGACAGGCTTGTCCTCCGAAGAAGAGCTGTTCTTCTTCAGCGCGGTGAGGTCCACGCTGTCGGAGTTCTCCTTCAGTGCCTTGATCAAGGCAGCCTGGGCGGCACGGCTTCCCACAAGATTGAACTCCGCCTGCCCCACAAGGTTCTCGAAGTCCTTGCCCGGCGTGAAGACGATGTTCACCGCCTTGATGTTGTCAGCAGTAAACTGCTTGATGGTCTCGGCACCCTCCGTCTTCAGCGAGATGGAGAAGTCGCCCAGCTCGCCGAGCTTGATTTTGTTGCCGTTGAGCAACTGCTCCACGAGACACTCACACATGTCGGAGATGACACCCTTCACCGTACCGCGGCTGTAGACACCGTTGTGGTCGGCGATGTGCTGGGAGAACTTCTCCAACGTCCATACCTGGCGCACCTGGTTCACGCCATACGCCTTGGCTGGCTCTTCTGGCTTCAACGTGCTGGTGAGAAGATAAACACTATAGTCTATCATAACTTGTTGCCCATCGTCGGTATGGGACTTGGTATTTATCCGGCTGGCACACCTTATATTATAGGCCATGCCACAGAGACGATGCCGAACCCGACAAGAGATTAAACATTATTTTTGAACTATAATATCCGCATGAAAACGAACAAATCATTGTCTGTCTCTGTTTGACGTTGCAAAGATGGTGCAAACGAGAGCAGAACCAAGCTCGCTTGAGTTCTGCCGAGTGCAGCCCATCTTCGAACGCAGTGCAAAGATACGACATGGGGGCATCTGACTTTTGCACTCTATAGACTGCAAAAACAGGCATATTTTTAACTTTCGGTAACAATTAAGCGCGTAGGAATGGCTTGCTAAGGAATAGTAACCCTATTCTGAAGCGATGAATCCGTTATCCGAAAGCAAGGAAGTGCCACAGTGGCTCCAGCGAGCCTCCCAAGTGGTGGCCCGCTTCATGGAGAAGAACAGCATCCGCTCGTTTTCCTCCTTGCACAAGGAAACCGGAATGAACTATCGCACGCTCAAGAAACTCGACCCAAACGACATTGACCCCACCATCACCTTCGAGGCGGTGATCAACATCATCAGCCAGCTCGGCTACTATCTGAAGGAAAACGCCGGCACGGAGATAGGCGAGGAAGATGACTACGAGGGACTTGACACCGAACTGATGAATATCACGATGGAGTACTTCGGTAAGAAGAAAACAGCATAGTCCACCCTCCATGACATAATGCGACATGCCAACCCCACAGACATTGATTACCCTTCAGGGCAGCCGAGCACCCACGGATGCCACTGCCCGAGGGTTTTCATGAGGTTAACCTCACAGGGCAACGAGGTTAACCTCTCGGGGCGATGAGGTTAACCTCATGAGCCCACGAGGTATAACCTCACGGAAAGAT
>CAVJZZ010000077.1:0-11712 GCA_963654295.1 Lachnospiraceae bacterium
GGCCATGATGGCTCAAGGCATCGTATAAGCAAAGACAACAAGACAATATCAATAGACTCGGGGATGTGTTGACAGACACATCCCCGTTTTTTTTCGTAGCATGCATACCATATGCGCTAAGGTCGACGCGAGGACGCGTCGACTACTATACTGCGCTTGATATAGGCGAAATATGCGCTATATGTAAGCGAAATTCAGAGCTTGATATAGGCTAAAAATGCGCTTGTCCGAGGCGCCATCAAACGTTTGTTTATTCGGGAGTGTTAGCGAGCAGATCCTGCATGCGGAGGAGTTCGTCACGATATTGGGCGGCTTGAATGAAGTCGAGCTCTTTGGCAGCTTGCTTCATCAGACGCGTGGTGTTGGCAATACTCTTCTCCAACTGCTCGCGCGTCATATGCGCTACGATAGGATCAGCAACCATACCGGTAGACTGCGGCTCTACATATGCCTTGCCTAAAGAGGCTGCACCCTGCGTATCAGGCTGCAGGTTGGCTGTGAGTGCCGACTGCTTCAGTTCCTTGCGGATTTGCTGCGGCGTGATGTGATGCTCGGCATTGTAACGCAACTGCTTCTCGCGACGACGCAAGGTCTCATCGATGGTTAGCTGCATGCTTGCCGTAATGGTGTCGGCATACATGATTGCCTTGCCATGCACATTGCGGGCGGCACGTCCCACAGTCTGGGTGAGTGAACGGTGGGAACGAAGAAAGCCCTCCTTGTCGGCATCGAGAATTGCCACGAGCGACACCTCGGGAAGGTCGAGTCCCTCACGCAGCAAGTTCACCCCTACGAGCACGTCGTAGACACCCGCCCGGAGGTCCGCCATAATCTTCACACGGTCGAGCGTGGCGACATCGCTGTGAATGTAGTTGGCACGCACGTCGTGGTTGAGCAGATATTCAGTAAGCTCCTCCGCCATGCGCTTGGTGAGCGTGGTGACGAGCACACGTTCGTCGCGATGCTTGCGGATGAGAATCTCGTCCATCAAGTCGTCAATTTGGTTCTCACTCGGGCGCACCTCTATCTCGGGGTCAAGCAGTCCCGTGGGGCGGATGATCTGCTCCACGACCACGCCCTCGCTCTCGCGCAACTCGAAGTCGGCAGGAGTGGCGCTCACGTAGATCACCTGGTTGACCATGCTCTCAAACTCCTCAAACTTCAGCGGTCTGTTGTCGAAAGCCGCCGGGAGACGGAAGCCATACTCCACAAGGTTCTGCTTGCGCGCACGGTCGCCGCCATACATGGCGTTGATCTGAGGTACGCTCACATGACTCTCGTCGATGACCATCAGATAATCATCGGGGAAGAAGTCGAGCAGGCAGTAGGGTTTCTGTCCCTCGCTGCGCCCGTCGAAATAGCGCGAATAGTTCTCTATGCCCGAACAATGTCCCAGTTCTTTGATCATCTCCATGTCATACTCCACGCGCTCCTTGATGCGCTGCGCCTTGATGGAGTCACCGATCTGTTCAAAGAACTCGATCTGCTTCACCAGGTCGTCCTGGATGGCACGGATGGCGATGTCGGTCTGCTCCTTCGAGGTGACAAAGAGGTTGGCGGGATAGATTTCGTAATCATCGAACGAAGCGAGGCGGTGGAAGGTGAGGTTGTCCACCTCCTCAATGGCGTCGATTTCATCATCCCAGAAGGTGACCCTCAGCACATTCTCGCTATAGGCAAGGAAGATGTCGACGGTATCACCCTTCACACGGAAGTTGCCGCGCTCGGGAGCAATGTCGTTACGCACGTAGAGGGCATCGACAAGTTGGCGCAAGAACATGTTACGGTCGAGCTGCTGTCCACGTTTGATGCGGATCACGCTCTGGCGCATCGCCACCGGTCCGCCCATACCATAGATGCACGACACCGATGACACCACCACCACGTCGCGCCTTCCCGAGAGCAATGCCGACACGGCTCCAAGACGAAGACGGTCTATCTCCTCGTTGATGGCAAGGTCTTTTTCTATATAGGTGTCCGATGAAGGGAGATAAGCCTCTGGCTGGTAATAGTCGTAGTAAGACACATAGTATTCCACGGCGTTATTGGGGAAAAAGCCCTTCATCTCCTCGTAGAGTTGGGCGGCAAGCGTCTTGTTATGGCTGAGGATGAGCGTGGGGCGGTTCACCTGAGCGATGACGTTGGCGACGGTGAACGTCTTGCCGGAGCCGGTCACGCCGAGGAGCACCTGAGCGCGGTCGCCCCGGTTGAGCCCTTCTGTGAGTTGGGCGATTGCCTCTGGCTGGTCGCCTGTGGGCTGGTATTTCGATGTAAGTTCAAACTGTTTCATTGCGTCCGTGCAAAATTACACATTTTTGTGGGTAGATATGCTCTTGCCTTCCTGTTTTTTGTATGACAGCGTTGGTTTCATCTGCGTTTCATCTGCACTGGGTCGACGCGAGGACGCGTCGACTACTATGCTAACTGCACGATCAAACAAAACTCCCCGGCACTCGAACAGTGAGTGTCGGGGAGTTTCGTTAGGTTCTTTTGTACAATGAGAGACTATACCAGATACTGCGAAGAGATGCTCTCGCAGTTCTCCACACGGCGGATGGTCTCGGCAAACATGTCTGCTACAGACAGCTGCTTCACCTTGGCACAACGGTTGGAGTAAGGAATAGAGTCGGTGAAGACAATCTCTTCAAGGGCGGAGTTCTGCACACGCTCGCTTGCCGGACCACTCATCACGCAGTGGGAAGCGCAGGCGCGCACGCTCTTGGCACCGGCAGCCTTCATGATGTCGGCAGCCATGGTGATCGTGCCAGCGGTGTCGACCATGTCGTCGATGATAATCACGTTCTTTCCCTTCACGTCACCGATAATCTGCATGCTCTGCACCACATTGGCGCGGGCACGGGTCTTGTTGCAGAGCACGAGCGGACAACCGAGATACTTGGCGTAGGTGTTGGCACGCTTCGAACCGC
The DNA here is from genome assembly GCA_963654295.1 of Lachnospiraceae bacterium. Lineage (GTDB taxonomy): Bacteria > Bacteroidota > Bacteroidia > Bacteroidales > Bacteroidaceae > Prevotella. The sequence goes on from CAVJZZ010000077.1 coordinate 2,928, forward strand.
CTACGTCGGGAGATGCAATGACGAGTTCATCGAGCTTGAGCGACTGAAGATAGGGAAGAATCACGCCCGAACCATAGAGATGGTCTACAGGCACATCGAAGAAACCCTGAATCTGGTCAGCATGAAGGTCCATCGTGATAAGGCGGTCGATGCCAGCCACACTGAGCAAGTCTGCCACGAGTTTGGCACCGATGCTCACTCTCGGCTTGTCCTTGCGGTCTTGCCGTGCCCAGCCGAAATAAGGAGTGACGGCGATGATGTGGCGGGCAGAAGCGCGCTTGGCGGCGTCAATCATGAGGAGAAGTTCCATCAGATTGTCAGAGTTGGGGAATGTGCTCTGTACGAGGAACACGTCCTTGCCACGAATAGACTCCTCGTAGCTCACGGCAAACTCGCCGTCGGAGAACTTCGTGACCACCAGATTGCCCAGAGGACAACCGAGGCTTGCGCAGATTTTCTCTGCGAGGTATCTCGTGTTTGTGCCGGAGAATACCAAGAAAGAGTTGTTTTGACTCATGTTTCTTTTCTTTATTTTTAATGAAGTATCTTTTCGTTTATCCTATCGCCTTGCGCAGACGTGCAAAATGGGCAATCAGTTCGGCATAGTCGAGTCCGTGGTGAATGTCGAACTTGCTCCACAGGTCGCCACAGACCACCACGCCGCCGAATCCCAGTTCGCGCGCCTGACGGATGTTGTCTGCCGACATGCCGCCCATGGCATATACCTTGCGGTCGATGAGTCCACGTGCGGCAGCTTCTTCCAACTGTTCACGGGAAAACGAAGTATGCTCGTCAGGCTCAGTAATGGAGTTGAACACGTTGCGCAGGAACACATAGTCCGACCGCTTTTTCATCTCTTTCAACTCGTCTATCGTACGGCACGTGCGGCTCACCCGTCCTTTGTAGCCTTTAGGCGTCTCGCCGGCGGCATCATCGAGGTGTATGCCACCCAAACCAAATTCCCCTTTCAGGTAGTAATGATCGTGAACAGATATTTTTCGGTAATAATCTTCGGGCAAGAGAGAGAGCAGACGCTCGGAATAGAGAGGTGAAGCGTTGGGCTTGTACAAGTGCAAGTTGTCCAATCCTTCATCGAAGAGCGTGGCCAGAATTTTGTCTTCCTCCACGAAAAACGTGGGTTTAGTAAGTATAACGAGTTTCATCGTGTTTCCTTTTCCAACTGCAAAGGTAGTATAAAATAGAAGACAATGCAAAATAAAAGCTGATTTTATTTCGCATTGTCTCTACGTATGCCCGATACCGGGAATGGTCACGGGGTTAAAATCTGAAGTCGAGCTGCACGTCAGCCATATTGTAGTTGTGCTTGCCAGGAGCGAGCGAACGGTCGTTGATGCGCGCATACTCCACATTCAACTGTACATTCTTGCAGAACTTGTAGTTGACACCCACCTCGTATTGCGTGCGTGCCTTGTTCCACGAAGCGTCTGGACGATAGAGGTCGTAGCGAGCCTTGGCATAGAGCTTGCCTTTCACCACAGGAGCGATGCCCAGCGCATAAACGCCGTCTGCTTTGTCGCCGGCAGCATGTTTGATGACCGTCGAACCCACGCCCGAGAACTGTTCACCGGTGCTGTGGATATATTCCGAACGCAGCGTCCAGTCGTTCGCCTTATACTCTGCACTGAGGGCGTAGCGGATGCGGTCTACCGAGGCTGTGCGGCTGGCTGTGGTACCGTCGGCGAGCGTTTCGGTATATTTGTGGGCAAAGGATCCTACCCAACCAAAGGCACCGATGCGAAGTCCACTCACGGGCATCACCCACGCACCGCCAATGATGTCCTTGCGTTGGTCTTCATCCTTGGTGTTGATGCCCTGACCATTGAACACGCCCACCTGATAGTGGAGCAGCGCTCTGCCACGTGAGTTCTTCAGCAAGTCGCCCTGCACCTGCACACCGATGTCGCGACCGTTGCTCGCTTGCTCGCCACAACGGTCGTTGAAGCCAGCCAACTTCGTCACGTTCTGTGCATAGTTCATGAATCCCTGGTCGATCGGATGCATGGGGTTCTCAAAGGTAAAGGGACGCTTGAACTGTCCGGCCTTTACCATCAGGAAACTGTACTTCTGCCACTCGGCGAAGGCATCCACCAAGCGGGGAGAAGAACCTAAAGACGAAGTGTTGCCGTTCACCTGCAGTTGCGCCTTCCAATAGAAGTCGTTTGCAATGCGACCGTCGAGGGCGATACGCGCCATACGCAGGTTGAACGTATTCGCCTCGCTCCCCTCCTTTCCGTCATACTGGTATTGTGTCATCACATAGCCAGACACCTTGATGGTATTATACCAAGGTTCGGCACTCTTTTCCTGAGCAGTCGCCCCCAATGAGGCAGCGAGCATCGCCAAAGTAAGAAACTTTTTCATTCTCTCTTTATCAGTCGTTTGATCTTGTTTATCTTCTTTTCTCCAACAGCACCACGTTCTCCACATGGGGTGTATGGGGGAACATATCGACGGGCTGCACCGCCACCACTTTATATAAGGTGTCAAGATCGGCGAGGTCGCGTGCCTGTGTGGCGGGGTTGCAACTCACATAGACGATGCGTCCGGGAGCGGCATTGAGAATGGTCTTCACCACATCGGGGTGCATGCCCGCACGTGGCGGGTCGGTGATAATCACATCAGGACGTCCGTGGCGGGCGATGAAATCATCGGTGAGAATGTCTTTCATATCGCCGGCATAGAACAGCGTGTTGCCGATGCCGTTGATCTCCGAGTTCACCTTGGCGTCTTCAATCGCCTCGGGCACATATTCGATGCCGATTACCTGGCGCGCCTTGCCAGCCACAAAGTTGGCGATAGTGCCCGTGCCGGTATAGAGGTCGTAGACGAGTTCCTCACCTGTCAGTCCTGCAAAATCGCGTGCCACGCAATAGAGGTGGTAAGCCTGGTCGGTGTTGGTCTGGTAGAAACTCTTGGGACCCACCTTGAAACGCAGGTTCTCCATCGTCTCGAAGATGTGGTCGTTGCCCTTATACACGCGGATGTCCTGGTCGTAGATGGTGTCGTTGCACTTCTGGTTGTCCACATAGAGCAGCGAGGTGACCTGCGGGAAGGTGTCTGCCACAAACTGCATCAGTCCCATCGCACGCGCTTCGTCTCCCTCTTCGTCGTAGTGGAACTGCACAAGCACCATCCACTCACCCGTATTGGAGTTGCGGAACATCACGTCGCGCAACAAGCCGTGCTGGGCACGCAAGTCGAAGAAGGTCAGCCCGTGTTCGAAGGCATAGTCGCGGATAGCGTTGCGCATTTTGTTGTGCAGGTCGTCCATCAGCCAGCATTTCTCGATGGGATAGATCTTGTCGAAGGCACCCGTGATATGGAAGCCGATGGCATTCATGTTGTCAAACGTCTCGCCTGATGCCACCTGCTCGCGGGTGAGCCACCGCTTGTTGCAGCATCCGAAATCGAGTTTGTTGCGGTATTCACGGGTTTTCACCGAACCAAGGATAGGCTTGAACTCCGGCAGTTCCACCTTGCCAATACGCGACAGCTGGTCGTACACTTGCTGTTGCTTAGCACGGATCTGCTCCTCGTAGGGCAGGTTTTGCCACTTGCAGCCTCCACAGATGCCGAAATGCTCACACATAGGCGTAGCGCGTACATCACTATATTTAATGAAGCGTATCACTTCCGCCTCGCAATAGTGGTGCTTCTTGCGGCGCACCTGCAGGTCGACCACGTCGCCCGGCACGGCAAAGGGCACAAACACCACCATCTCGCCCACTCTGGCGAGCGACTTGCCTTCAGCGGCAACGTCTGTTATCTCGACATTCTCCAATATCGGTAACGGCTTCTTCTTTCTACTCATCTTTTGACTTTAGTTGTTGATTCTGCTGCAAAAGTACTAAATTATCAGTGAATAGCCAAACGCCCTTGTACTGTTTGCGAGCACAACGGCTAAACTCCACAAAATACACTGAGCGGGATAACAATTTCTTTACATTTATTTGGTGATATATCTGCAAATCGCTACTTTTGCAGCCATACAATACACTTAAATAATTAATTTGATCAACTATGAGTGAAAAACGTGTTTACACCTTCGGCAACGGACAGGCCGAAGGCAATGCCAACATGAGAAACCTGCTGGGCGGCAAAGGAGCCAATCTGGCAGAGATGAACCACATTGGTATTCCCGTACCTCCAGGTTTCACCATTACTACCGACGTATGCAATGAATACTTTGAGAAGGGAAAAGACGACGTGGTTGCCCTCTTGAAAGATGACGTGGAGAAGTCTGTCGCCCACATCGAGACGCTGATGAACTCCAAATTCGGTGACGCCAAGAACCCACTGCTTGTTTCCGTTCGCTCCGGTGCCCGCGCATCCATGCCGGGCATGATGGACACTATCCTCAACCTCGGACTCAACGACGAGGTAGTGAAAGGCTTGGCAGCCAAAACAGGCAACGACAGATTTGCATACGACAGCTACCGCCGCTTCGTGCAGATGTACGGCGATGTGGTGCTCGGCATGAAACCTGCCAACAAAGAAGACATAGACCCGTTTGAGGCTATCATACAGCAAGTGAAGGCACAGCGCGGCATCAAGCTCGACAACGAGATGAACGTTGACGAACTGAAGCAACTGGTGACGCTCTTCAAGAAAGCCATCCTCGAACGCACCGGCAAGGCTTTCCCCACCGATCCGATGGAACAGCTCTGGGGCGCCATCTGCGCCGTGTTCGACAGTTGGATGAACGAGCGTGCCATCCTCTACCGCAAGATGGAGGGCATCCCCGCTGAATGGGGAACGGCAGTGAGCGTGATGGCAATGGTGTTCGGCAACATGGGCAACACCTCTGCCACAGGTGTATGCTTCAGCCGCGATGCCGCTACGGGCGAAAACCGTTTCAACGGCGAATATCTCGTCAACGCACAAGGTGAAGACGTGGTGGCTGGTATCCGCACACCGCAGCAGATTACCAAGGAGGGTTCGCTCCGCTGGGCAGCCCAGCAGAACATCGACGAAAACACCCGCGCCACAAAATATCCTTCTATGGAGGAAGCCATGCCGGAAATCTACGCACAGCTCAATGCCCTCCAGGAAAAACTCGAACACCACTATCACGACATGCAGGATATGGAGTTCACCGTACAAGAAGGCAAGCTCTGGTTCCTCCAGACCCGCAATGGCAAGCGCACAGGTACAGCCATGGTGAAGATTGCCATGGATTTGCTCGCTGAAGGCGAAATCGACGAGCCTACAGCACTGAAGCGCTGTGAGCCAGGTAAACTCGACGAACTTCTTCACCCTGTATTCGACAAGGACGCCCTGCGTCAAGCAAAGGTGCTCACACGCGGACTTCCCGCTTCTCCCGGTGCAGCATGCGGCCAGATCGTATTCTTCGCCGACGATGCAGAGAAATGGCATGAGGAAGGTCACCAAGTGGTGATGGTGCGCATCGAGACTTCACCCGAAGACCTCGCCGGCATGTCGGCAGCAGAAGGTATCCTCACAGCACGTGGCGGTATGACCTCCCACGCAGCCGTTGTGGCTCGCGGCATGGGCAAGTGCTGCGTGTCGGGAGCAGGTGCCATCAATGTGGACTACAAGGCCCGCACGCTTGAGATCGATGGCGTGGTGCTCAAAGAGGGCGACTATATCTCGCTCAACGGCAGCACAGGTGAAGTATACCTCGGAGAAATCAAGACCAAACCGGCAGAGGTGACCGGCGACTTCGCCAAACTGATGAGCCTCTGCGACAAATACACCCACCTGGTAGTGCGCACCAATGCCGACACCCCACACGATGCCCAAGTGGCACGCAACTTCGGTGCTGTCGGCATCGGACTCTGCCGCACGGAGCACATGTTCTTCGAGAACGAGAAGATCAAAGCCATGCGCGAGATGATTCTCGCCAGCGACAAGCAGGGCAGAGAAAAAGCCCTTGAGAAGCTCCTCCCCTACCAGCGCCAGGACTTCTACGGCATCCTCAAGACCATGGACGGCTTCCCTGTAAACATCCGTCTGCTCGATCCACCACTCCACGAGTTCGTTCCCCACGATCTTGAAGGTCAGGAAATCATGGCCAAGGAGATGGGTGTGAGCGTGAAGGAGATACAAAACCGCGTAAACTCGCTCAGCGAGCACAACCCGATGCTTGGACACCGCGGATGCCGTCTGGGCAACACCTATCCTGAAATCACAGCCATGCAGACCAAGGCCATCCTCGGTGCTGCCATCCAGCTGAAGAAGGAAGGCTTCAACCCGCACCCGGAGATCATGGTGCCGCTCATCGGTATCGTCAACGAGTTTGACGCCCAGAAGAAGGTGATCACCGAAACAGCCAAGGCACTCTTCGAGAAAGAAGGCGTGGAGATTCCGTTCAAGGTGGGTACGATGATTGAGATTCCACGTGCCGCCCTCACGGCAGACTATATCGCCAAGGAAGCAGAATACTTCAGCTTCGGTACGAACGACCTCACACAGATGACATTCGGCTACAGCCGCGACGACATCGCCAGCTTCTTGCCGGTATACCTGGAGAAGAAGATTCTCAACGTGGATCCATTCCAGGTGCTCGACCAGAACGGCGTGGGTCAGCTCATCAAAATGGCTGTGGAAAAGGGACGCTCCACACGCCCGAACCTGCCATGCGGCATCTGTGGCGAACATGGAGGAGAACCTTCATCCGTGAAGTTCTGCCACAAGGTGGGTCTCAACTACGTCAGCTGCTCTCCGTTCCGTGTGCCCATCGCACGCCTCGCGGCGGCTCAGGCGGCAGTGGAAGAATAATCCAACAATGATAACAATCAGCAAAACAAGAGGCAAGTGCTTAGCAAACAGCACTTGTCTCTCTTCTTTTCAGCACGTTCTGCACGAAATAGACTATGCAAATATGGCACTGAATCAGACCAATAAGCTCGTGTGGATTGTGGAAACGATCTATAAGGCACGCAAGATTTCCTTCGAGGAACTGAACCACCGCTGGATGGACAATGTGGACTTGAGTGGTGGTGAGGAGATGTTGAAGCGCACCTTCCACAAGTGGAAGTGGAATATCTTCGACACCTTTGGTATCTCCATTGATTGCGAGAAGGCTGCTCCATATAGATACTACATTGCCAATGTGGATGACATGAAGAATGGAAGCATTGAGAAGTGGCTGCTAAGCACGTTGTCGGTGAGCAACTCGCTCCTTGAGAGCAAATCCATCAAGGATAGGATAATCCTCGAAGACGTGCCAAGTGGCAGGGAGTATCTGGAGCCTATCATCGACGCGATGAAGAAGAACCGCTTCATCCACATCAACTACTTCAATTACTGGAAAGGCGATACCCGCGACCACTATCTGATGCCGTTATGCGTGAAACTGTTCCGTCAGCGTTGGTATATGGTGGGACGCAACTGGCCAGCTCGCAGGGACATTGTTTTCTGCCTTGACCGCATCCAAGACTACCGTCTCTCGAGCCACACCTTCGAATACCCCGAGGACTTCGACCCGCAGGAATACTTTGGTGGATGCATCGGCGTTATCCCTGGCGACGGCTGCGGCATCGAAAAGGTGAAACTTAAAGTCAGTGCTGCTCAGGCAAACTATCTTCGCGACCTACCTCTGCATGAGACTCAACAAGAGACGGAAGAAACAGATGAATACAGCATCTTTGAGTTGCAAGTCCGACCTACCTTCGATTTCCAACAGGAACTCCTTTGGAACGGCGAGGATATGGAGGTACTCGAACCGCTCTGGCTCCGCAAAGAGATTGCAGGGAAGATAAAGCGCATGTGGAACAAGTATAATAACAAAGAATAAAGATGTCTGAGAATAAAATTATAGCAAATAATGGTTCGTCAATCGTTTTATATATGACAGACGATGGCAACACTCAACTTGAAGTAAAGTTAGAGAACGATACCGTTTGGCTCAATCGAGAGCAAATAGCTCAACTTTACGGCAGAGACTACAAGACGATAGCCAAGCATATCAATAATGCATTAAGGGAGGAACTCGAAGGTGAGCCGGTAGTCGCAAAATATGCGATACCCAAGAAATATGGTAGAATAGAGGGGCATACCCAAATGCAGAAAATTGATTATTATAATCTTGATATGATTATTTCCGTCGGGTATAGAGTGAAAAGCCGAAATGGAATAGTCTTCAGGAAATGGGCTAACAGTATTTTAAAGCAGTATCTTATTAAGGGTTATGCTATTGACCAGCGTCGTCTGGATCATTATGATGATTTGAAGGACATTGTGCGCTTGATGTCGCGTGCTATCACATTACAAAGCGAGGTCACTACAGGTGAGTATTCTGGGCTCTTCAATGTCATCACCGATTATGTTTATGCCCTTGACACGCTCGACCGATACGACTATCAGTCGCTTGACATAGACAGTACAACCCACGAGGAGCCTTTCCGTGCCACCTACGAGAATGCGATGGAGGCCATCACTGCATTAAAGGAGAAATTTGGTGAAAGTCGGTGGTTTGCCAACGAGAAGGATGACTCTTTTAAGAGTAGCATGGGGCAGATTTACCAGACGTTCGGAGGCGAAGATCTATATCCTTCAGTAGAAGAAAAGGCCGCTATGCTGCTTTACCTTGTGGTGAAGAACCACTCCTTCAGCGATGGCAACAAGCGTATTGCAGCCATGCTGTTCCTTTGGTTTATGGAGAACAACGGAATCCTGTATGGCAAAGATGGACATAAGCGTATTGCCGACAACACACTTGTAGCCCTGACCCACTTCGGCTCATGGGAGATAGTCCGTGGATGAAACATCCCTACTAGCCAAATATCTTGGCCATACGGTA
>CAVJZZ010000078.1:0-11660 GCA_963654295.1 Lachnospiraceae bacterium
TTAAAATCCCTTGGCCAGTAATGGCTGTGCGGGTTCGAGTCCCGCTCGCGGCACTTTTTTGTTTTCTAAATTTTATATTATGCAAAAGAATTTAATCTTGTCCCTTTCAGCGATATCAGTCCTGATGATGTCTTCTTGCTCCGGCAAGCTGAAAGATTTGTCTGCTGACAATTTCACTGTAACCCCCAATCCTCTCGAAACACAGGGCGGACAGGTAGCTGCAACGATAGACGGTACTTTCCCACAGAAGTATATGAAGAAGAAGGCTGTCGTTTCCGTGATTCCGCAGCTCCGCTATGCCGGTCAGAGCACCGATGGTGCCGGTCAGACATTCCAGGGAGAGAAGGTATTGGGCAACGACCAGGTCATCCAGTACAAGGTGGGTGGCAAGTACACCATGAAGACCACTTTCGCCTATAAGCCCGAAATGCAGAAGAGCGACCTCTATCTCACATTCGATGCCAAGGTAGGCAATAAAACGGTGGAAATTCCCGCAGTGAAGGTGGCAGACGGTATCATCGCCACATCCGAGCTCTACAAGCAGACGCTCGCCAACGAAGGTGGTTGCATCGCTCCCGACTCATTCCAGCGTGTGAGAGCCCAGAAGCAGGAGGCTAACATCAAGTACCTCATCAACCAGGCCAACATCCGTAAGAGCGAGTTGAAGAACAACTCGGTGAAGGAGTTCGTGGCGATGCTGAAGAAGATCAATGCAGACCAGAAGGGCTTGAACATGAAGAACGTGGAAGTTCTCGCATACGCATCTCCTGATGGTGGTGTCGACTTCAACGACAAGCTCGCCAGCAAGCGTCAGGGCACTTCCGAGAAATATGTAAAGGATGCACTCAAGCAGAACAAGATGTCTGCCGATGTAGATGCCAACTATACCGCACAGGACTGGGACGGCTTCCAGCAGCTCGTTTCAGCTTCCGACTTGCAGGACAAGGACGTCATTCTTCGCGTACTCTCCATGTATAAAGACCCACAGGAGCGCGAACAGCAAATCCGCAACATGTCTTCCGCTTTCCGTGAGTTGGCAGACGGCATCCTTCCTGAACTTCGCCGTTCACGTCTGGTGATCAACTACGAGACTGTAGGTCGCAGCGATGACGAGATCAAGCAGCAGTATGCCGACGACGCCAGCAAGCTCAGCGCAGACGAGTTGCTCTATTGCGCTACGCTCACCGACGATGCCAACAAGAAAGAAGAAATCTACAAGAAGGCAGCAGAGCTCTATCCCAACGACTACCGCACCTATAACAATGCCGCAGCAATGGCATTCAACAAGGGCAACGAGTCTGAGGCAAACAGCTATCTGCAGAAGGCTTTCGGTGCAGACCAGAAGTCTCCCGAGGCTAACGCCAACCTCGCGCTTATCGCTCTGAAGAACGGCAACTTGCAGCAGGCTGAGTCTTACGTGGCAAAGGCTAACGATGCCAATGGTCTCAACCAGGTGCTCGGCAACTTGAATATCGCCAAGGGCAACTACGCTCAGGCTCAGGAATATCTCAAAGGTTCCGACAACAACAGCGCTGCGCTTGCACAGATTCTCAACAAGGACTATGCTTCAGCAGACGCTACACTGCGCAACATCAAGAACAAGGACGGCATGAGCTATTATCTTCAGGCTATCCTCGCTGCCCGTCAGGGTGACAACACCACGGCAGCCTCTTGCCTGCGCACTGCAGTTCAGAAGGATCCGAAGCTCGCTCAGTATGCAGCCAACGACCTCGAACTCAGCAAGGTAAGCAAATAATCATGTAGATGAAGAGACTATCATATCTTCTCCTACTCACCCTGGTTTTGGTTTCATGTGGCACTTCAAGTGATCATTTCAAGATTGAAGGCCGCTTTCTCAACCTAAACCAGGGTGAGTTTTATGTGTACAGTAACGATGGCGGCGTGGCTGGCATCGATACGATTAAGGTGAACGGTGGACGTTTCACCTACGAGACGGCATGCACGCGCCCTACTGTTCTCATGCTCGTCTTCCCCAACTTCTCCGAACAGCCTGTCTTTGCCGAACCGGGTAAGTCGGTCAATATCTCTGCCGACGCCTCCCATCTGAAACAGATGGAAGTGAAGGGAACCAAAGACAACGAGCTGATGAACGATTTCCGCGAGCGCATCCTGCAGGCTTCTCCTCCAGAGATGCGGAAGTATGCGGAAGAGTTTATCGGCGAACATCCAGCGTCTTCCGTTTCCGTTTACTTGGTGCGGCGCTATTTCATGCAGCAGCCCGATGCCGACTTTGTCCGTGCCTCGGCACTACTGGAGAAACTCGCCAAGGTGCAGACCGACAATGTGTGGCTGGGCAAGTTGCGCAACCAGGCAGACCAAGCCAACAAGTTGGCGATGAACCGCCCGTTGCCCCGCTTCAGTGCTGTAGACATCAATGGCAAGACGGTAAACAACCAGAACCTTTCTTCCGACATAGGCATCGTCACCGTATGGGCGTCATGGAATTTCGACAGCCAGAACATACAGCGCATGCTCAAGCAACAACAGCGCCGGAAAGGCAACCGTTTGCGCATGGTCAGCATCTGCTTGGACGGCAGTCAGCGAGAATGTCGCATGAACATGGAGCGTGACTCCATCTCGTGGCCCAACATCTGCGACGGAAAGATGTTTGACACTCCTGTGCTGAAACAGTTAGGGCTGGGCAATGTGCCCGACAATCTGCTCATCTTGAACGGCAAGGTTGTAGCCCGCGGACTCAATGCCATCGCCCTCAGGGAAAGGATTGAAAAGCTTTAACACCTCCATTGTCTATCAAATACCCAGACCATTATGCTTGCAAAGACTTATAGTGCCGCTGTCAACGGCTTGCATGTCGCCCCTGTGACTGTAGAAGTAAACATCACCCGGGGCGTGCTGTATCACCTCACAGGACTGGGTGACGGTGCTGTGAAGGAAAGTCGTGAACGATTGATGGCGGCTTTGCCCAACAGCGGTTTCAAGTTTCCCGTGGCAGACATCACGGTCAATATGGCTCCTGCCGACTTGCGCAAGGAGGGCAGTGGTTTCGACTTGCCGTTGGCGATAGGTATTCTCGCTGCTTCGGGCAAGGTGCAGCCAGACATGCTTGACCGTTATATGCTCGTGGGCGAGTTGAGTCTCGACGGCACGCTTCAGCCCGTACGCGGTTGTCTGCCCATAGCCATACAGGCACGCAAGGATCACTATAAGGGTTTGATTGTGCCTCGCCAGAATGTGCGCGAGGCGGCTGTGGTCAACAATCTGGAGGTCTATGGCATGGAGAAACTGTTCGATGTGGTGCAGTTTCTCAATGGTATGTCTGATTGCCAGCCTACCGTAGTCGATACCCGTAAGGAATTCTATGAACACCAATACAAGTTTGATTTAGACTTTGCCGATGTGCGCGGACAGGAGTCTGTGAAGCGTGCCCTTGAGGTGGCAGCGGCAGGCGGTCACAATCTGATTATGATTGGCCCGCCCGGATCGGGCAAGTCCATGATGGCAAAGAGGTTGCCGTCCATCCTTCCGCCGCTCTCCTTGTCAGAGAGTCTGGAGACGACCCAGATCCATTCTATTGCCGGCAAACTCTCGCCCGATACATCACTCATCTCCCAGCGCCCTTTCCGTTCGCCCCATCATACCATCTCGCAAGTGGCATTGGTCGGTGGAGGAACTAATCCGCAGCCTGGAGAAATCTCGCTCGCCCATAATGGTGTGCTGTTTGCCGACGAACTTCCCGAGTTCAACAAGTCCACGCTTGAGGTGCTTCGCCAGCCCCTTGAAGACCGCAAGATTACTATCTCGCGTGTGAAGTACACGATAGAATACCCTTGCTCGTTCATGTTTGTAGCATCCATGAACCCGTGTCCTTGCGGTTACTATGGCGACCCTACGCATCATTGTGTCTGCACGCCGGGACAGATCCAGCGTTATATGAACAAGATAAGCGGTCCGTTGCTCGACCGCATCGATATCCAGTGCGAGATAACCCCAGTGCCGTTCAGTGACATCTCTACCGCAGCACAGGGCGAACCGAGCAGTGCCATTCGTGAGCGTGTCATCAAGGCGCGGCATATCCAGGAGGAACGCTACAAAGACCATAAGGGCATCCATTGCAATGCCCAGATGTCCGAACGGATGATTCATCAGTATGCAGAACCCGACGAGGCAGGCGTCCGCATGCTTCGTATGGCAATGGAAAAGTTGTCGCTTTCCGCACGTGCCTACAACCGTATCCTGAAGGTGGCTCGCACCATTGCCGACCTTGCTGCCAGCGATACGGTTCGTTCCGAACATATCGCCGAAGCCATAGGTTACCGCAACCTTGACCGTGGCGATTGGGCAGAACGTGGATTGTGACAGAAGACATCAACGCATTGAAATATCTTTTGCCATAGTATATCGTCACAGCGTCAAGTCAGACAAGTCCAGCTTATACGTCAGATTTACTGTAGTTTCTTTTTCCAAGAACATGAGCATATATATGGGCATATAAATAATCTTTCCGTCTATTTTTACATTGGCATTGCAAAGTACTAAACCTTCAGGAATGGAATATTCTTTAGACGACATGACGTTCGACAAAGCGTTGTGTCGTTCGTAATCCTTGCCCGATTTCACCTCTATAGGCAACACACTGCCATTGTATTCTACCACGAAGTCCAACTCTCCCAATCTTTTGTTGTTGTAATAATAAAGGTCAAATCCATGTGCTTTCAGTTCTTGTGCTACCACATTCTCGTAGATAGATCCGAAGTTGATGGCTTGTGAGTCATTCAGAAGTTGCAGTTGTATACCGTTGCTGAATTGACTTGAAAGTAGTCCTACATCGCTTTGGAACAATTTGAACAGATTTCTTGTCTTCGCAAGCAATAGTGGAAACTTTGGTTCTTCTATATTGTATGTAGGCAATGCCACTCCAGCATCCCTTAACCAAAGAAAACTGTTCTCATAGGTGGCGAAACGTGCCTTTTCATTCAGATTCTTGAGAATGAAGCGCTTGTTTTTGGCGTTCAGTTCTGAAGGTATCAGTTTGAATATGTCGCTGATGTAAAGTTTCTGGTTGTTGTCATCTTTTTTGTATTTCATGATGTCTCGCTGATATTCCTGAAGGATGCTTTTATGGATTGCGATGACGTCTTGAAGATTGTTGGTGTCAAGATAAGTTTGTACGGCTTGTGGCATGCCGCCCACCACCAAGTAAAGCCGGAATGCTTGCATCAAGCGTTGGTGAACGAATCCATCCACGGGCTTTTTCTCTTTCCAACAGTCATGTAGAGCAGAGATTACATCTTCTGACATGCCAATCGCTCCAAAGAATTCCTCTAAGTCCATAGGATACATCTCCTGGATGTTCATGTATCCGACAGGTTCTGAGCGTAAGTTGTTGAGCTCCACGCCAAGAAGCGAACCGCTCATCACATAGCGATAGCTGCCTTCATCGACCAAAAACTTGATAAGGGTGACTACTTCGGGATAAACTTGTACCTCATCAAAGAATATCAGGGTCTTGCCTTTGACTAGCGGCTCGTTGACAAAAGCTGAGAGTCTTAGCAACATGTCGTTGACGTTCTTAGCTCCTTCAAAAATGCCTGTGGCCTCTGGTGAGGTGATGAAGTTTATCTCTATGAAATGTTCAAAATTGCGCTTTGCCGCCTCCCTGATCGAATAGGTCTTTCCTATTTGTCTTGCCCCAGTAATCAGTAGTGCATGACTTTTTTGTGAAAGGTCTGTATCCAATATAGCGTCTATCTTTCTATTTATCATATCGTTATCTCTTTATGATTACACTTTTCCAAGGCAAAATTAGTCATTTATCTACACTTTTCCAAGTGATAATGCCGCATTTATTTACACTTTTCCAATGAAAAATGCTTGTTATGACCATGATATGCGCAAAGGTCGACGCGGGGACGCGTCGACTACTATTGGGAGCAAAAGGATGGATCAGGTATGGGCGGATAGGGAAAAGACACGTGTAAGTGGGAAAGAACAAACGAAACAGAGGAGACAAACGTGGGAATGCCACGTCTGTCTCCTCTGTTTCGTTTATGGATAGTTCTATTTCTGCAAAGTGATGCTCATCACGCCCATCACCACATCGTTGGCGAGTGTGCGGAGGGTGAGCGAACGGAGTTTCTTCTTCGGGTTGAGCGGCATGTCTATCAGCTGGGCTGCACCACCAGGAATGAAGAGCATCTGCTGCTTGCTGCTGGGCTGGTCACCTAATTTCTTGTTGGCCTGTAGGTGCATGTCGTCGAAGAGCGTGCGGCTCACCTTGCCTGTGGACAATCCCACGCGGTAGGGGCGGGGATAGGCGAGGCGGAATGCCTTGCCGTCGTCGGCGTAGTCTTGTTCTATCGGACACCAGTTGTCAGGATTGCTCAGTTCCAGATGTTCGGTCGTACCGTCTGTATAGGTCACGGTGATGATGCCGTTGGCGATGCGGCTCTGCATGGGGTTGGTGCTGCCTGTCATCATCAGATAGGCGTGCGAAGCCTTGCCTTTCAGCTGGAAAGTGATACTGTCAGGATAGTTATCCCACAACGAGGTGTAGGCGATGTTCTTGCCCTCTTGCGGTGTGCGGAACGGGATGTCAACAGCCTTGAACACATTGTCTGTGGCGAGCGATCGCAGTTTGGAGTCGTCTATCTTCGCGGTGCGCTTGGTGGAACACCAGTCGCCGATGCCCTGCTTGGGCAGGCTGAGGGTGGTGTAGGGCGAGCGCGGTGTGAGATATTCGTTCTTGAAGATGTCGGTGACGGATGCGTTGAATAGTCCGTCGATGTTGACCATGTGGCAGTCTTCTGCCTTCACTTCATTGAAAGCTGTGCCTTGAGCCTTCTCGATGGTGCGGGGAGCCAGTGCCGGTTCTATCTCTTTCTGCCGTACAGGCAGGGTGATGGTCTGTACGGAGTCGGCAGAGCAAGGTGTGTCGATGTATTTGCCGTTGCCGATGTTCTGGCGGATGACGATGTTCAGCGGTCGGGCGAAACGTTGTTTCACGGTGTAGACCTCCTTGTCACCCGCCCGCTTGAATGTGTAGTCGAGATAAGGCGTGTGGATAGACGCACTGTCCCATGCTGCCGGGAAACCGGGGCGGATGATGCAGCGGCCGTAGAGGGCGTCGGGTGTGATGCCGTAGAGTCCTTGGATGAAGGCGCGTGAAGAGATGCCCGTCACGTCGGAGAAGTCACGATAGCTCTCGCCGAGGGCACGGTCAAACTGCGAGATCTGTCCGAAGTTGCCCGGACTGGATCCCAAGTACATGAAGTCGAGTACACAACTCTTCAGCAACTTGTATGCCTCTTCCGTACGACCTGCCTGATAGTAGGCGAGCACGGTGTGCATCACCTCGCCCATCGCCACATTGTTGATACTCCAGTCGTAGGGCATCCAGTCGGAGGTGCTCACGGTGGCATAGTCCTCACCCTTATAGCTGAACGGGATGTGCGGGATGTCGCGGTCTATGTAGCGTGTGGCGCGGAATGCCTGCTCGCCACTGCATGATCCGCAGTCAATGGGTGTATAGATGCTCCAGAGGGCGGCGTCCTTGTGCTGGCGCTTCAGTCCCATGAAGTCCTGGAACTCCACCCAGTGGCCTTCCTTGTCGAGCCACAACCGGCTGTTCATGGCGTTCAGTATCTTGTCTGCCTCTTGCCGGTAGGGTGTCGGGTCTTCACCGATGATTTCCGCCACGCGTGCTGCCAGCAGGTTGCCGCGATAGTTGTATGCCGACGAGTGAGTGCCCGCTCCGCTGTTGTATTGCAATGCGTCGCTTGCCCAGATGCAGCAGTAGGCATCGTAGAGACCGTCGTTGTCGGGGTCCCAGTTCAGTTTTTCCCATTCCAGGTGGCGCTTGATGACGGGCCACATCTGGCGCATATAGGTGGTGTCGGCATCAAACTGGAAGTGCCAGAGCAGTTCGTCGATATACACCAGGTTCATGTCATAGTGGTTGAACTGGTTGTTCTTGTTGGGCGCACGGCAGATATAGCCGTTGCTATACATTGGTGTGCCCCACTTGTAGATGCCTCGTGCCAAGTTGTTTTCAGGGTCAGGTGTGGGGTGCGGGATAGTGGCAGGCACATCCGTTACTTGACTGTTACCGTAAGCGGTGAAGTGGGTGCGCTGGCGGTCGGGCATACCGAGGAAGTCGCCCATATAAGCGGCACGCCATCCGGGCAGCGGCATGCGCCATCCCACGGCACCATGGTTCCATACCGTGCCGTCCCAAGCACCGTCGGCAGCTACGACCATTGTGCCGCCGATGGGGTTCAGATAGGAGTCGGGGGTATTGAAGACCACGGTCGAAGCAAAGGCTTCACGTGCCGCATCGGCTTGCTCGTAGCGGGCGGCGAGAACTTTGGCTTTGCCTGTAGACATCTGGGTGTCTTCGAGCAGGAAAAAGGCGGTCTGGGTCTTGCTGTCCAGCTGAACAGCTGTGGTCTGCAGCTTTTGTGGGTTGGCTGCTGCGTCAAACTGTGTGGGGTTGCGGAAGTTGCCGATATCGCCGTTGCGCACCATCTTGTTGGTGGTTGTCTCGCAGACGATAGCTTCTATCTTTACAGGTGCTTTGAAACCTTGTGCTGTCACCTTCCAGATGCCTCCCTCGCTGCCGAGGAACGACACGAGTGAGAGCGTCACCTCACCCTCGCCCCATTTGCCGTCACGCAGGATATAGTCGCGGCGGTTGGCAGTATAGCTGGCGCGGCAGTATGACGTGGAGTCAAGTTGCACGGATGTTTCACCGCAGGTCAGCCGGAACCGGATGTTGCGGTTGTCGTTCTTCTTGTAGATGGCAAAAATGGGCCGGTCGCTGGTCTCCAGACGATAGCCGCTCCTACTGCCGTAGAGTGCGCGCGTGTAGCGGTTGTTGCCGTTCACGCATACAAAGTTTCTTCCTTCGGGGGTGTAGTTGCCCTTACATTCCATACCGTGGTTGCCCGAAAGGGGCAAGGCGGACATGGCGGCGAGCAACAGGGAGGTTACTGTCATCATCTTTAGTCTTATTGGTTTTGTGTCTGCAAAGATAGGCAAAAGGTGCGAGAGATGCGGGCGGGGCGATGCAAAAAGATACAATTCCGTACAGACGGGCACGAATAGTTATTTTGTATTAAATATTGACAGACTGCCAACAGTTCCGAGAGGAAAGCGTTATATTTGTATCTCACAAGTTTTTCGACATACAAAGACAAGACAGAAGGAAGGTATGAAGATTTCCAAGAATTCCGTGAAGCGTGCTGTGGCGTGCGCCGTCGTTGCCATCGTGGTTCTATCGTTGGTGGTGGCGGCAGTGTCCTACCTGCCTACTTCGCGTGGAAAGATGACAAGCAGTGTGGCGCTGGTGGAGTGCCGGTCGTATTATGCCGTCAAGGTGGACGGCAAACGGCTCTTTTGTTTCAACGCATTGACTCCCGATACTCTTTTTGAACGCATCGACACTGCGGCTGCCGGCGTGCCTACGGTGAGCTATTCACCGGGCTGCTGGGTGCAAACGGGCGTGCTATGGCCATCGTGTCGGGGACGGCTGGTGGCTCATGTGGCTGGACGTGGCGACAGTGTACGCACACTTGTGAACCATTCGGGTGCCCGCTTGTTGGCATGCGAGACCGACCGTCTGCAGCAGGAAGAAGAAAAACTCTCCCATAAAGCCGCCGAACTGAAGTATTACCTCAATGTGCACGGCGTGCAGGACGAGGGGTTCAACTCGGTGTCGGAGTATGATGTGAAGGTGCGCCACGACAAGGATTCAGTGTCGCACATCCTCGCTTTGCTTCGTCGTGTGCGTCAGGGAGCAAAGGTTGAGGCAGTGCGGATCCTGGAGTTTACGCTCCTGATGCGTGGAGAAAACGGAAAACTGGAGCGTCGCCCGTGCCGGATGTTGTCGCAACCCGACAGCCGTGGATTCGTGCTCCTGCAAACTGCCGACCGCTCCACCCCCGCCGGTATCTGTGCGCAGTCGTTCCACCGTTGGCTGCCTTGGCGTGCCAATGAGGGCGACTTGGTGTTTTCTGCCGGCTACGACGGCATGAACAGTCCGGCTTTTGATGCCGCGCAAAGTGAGGCATCGCTCACGCCAGGACATGTGACCGACACGAAGAAGCGGCTC
Organism: Lachnospiraceae bacterium; assembly: GCA_963654295.1. Lineage (GTDB taxonomy): Bacteria > Bacteroidota > Bacteroidia > Bacteroidales > Bacteroidaceae > Prevotella. The sequence goes on from CAVJZZ010000078.1 coordinate 10,091, forward strand.
AACATGCCGCGACTGTTGACTCCCGACGGATCTCCTGTGTTCAGCCAGCGCGGTTGTTTCCTGGGTCTGGCATGGCGCGGACAAGTGGTGGAGACCGATGCATTGTTTTCTGTATTGAAGAAAGGAGGCGCACGATGAAGCGTTTTTCTTGTTTTGTGCTTGGGTGCATGGCGATGATTCTTCTGCTCGCGGCATGTGGCACGCGCACCTTGTCTTGGCAGAACGGCACCTATGAGGGTGAGGTTTCCGACGGCAAGCCCGATGGCTACGGCGTGTGGACAGGCAAAGACCAGTCGCGCTATTCAGGTTTCTGGTCGGATGGCAAGCGGAGCGGCAACGGCACATATATATGGAAAGACCGCACCTATCGGGGCGGTTTCAAGGAAGGGAAGTTCTCGGGCTACGGCGAACTCACCATAGGCGACAGTGTGGCGTATTCCGGACAGTGGTTGGCAGGACGTCGACAAGGCCGCGGATATATCGTGGATGCACAGGGCAGGAGGATCGAAGGCGTGTGGAATGTCGATACCCTCGTGAGCGGCGTGCGCACCGACTCCACTGGCGTCTATGACGGACAGTTGTCGCAGACGGGCGAAGCGCAGGGACACGGCAGTTTCACGTCGGCAGACGGCACCTATTATGAAGGACAATGGGAACATGACCAGCGCAGCGTGTTCGGTTTCTCGGTGTCGCCCACCAAGCATATCCGTGCCGGCGAATGGCGTTCCGACCGCTTCCTGGGCGAGCGTGTGGTCTACCGCACCGATCGTATCTACGGCATCGACATTTCCAAATACCAACATGTCATAGGGCGTCGACGCTATGGCATCGACTGGTCGAAGCTCCGCATTGTGAGCCTCGGCACCATCAGCAAGAAGCGTGTCGACGGAACGGTAGACTTTCCCGTCTCGTTCGTCTATATCAAGTCGACCGAGGGCGGCACGCTCCGCAACCCTTTCTATGCCAATGACTATGTGCAGGCACGCAAGCGTGGACTGCATGTGGGCAGCTATCATTTCTTCTCCCACCGTTCGAGTGCTGCCGAGCAGGCTCGCTTCTTCCTCAAGCACAGCCACTTTTCGAAGGGCGACTTTCCGCCTGTGCTCGATGTGGAGCCCACCAAGAAGCAGATTGAACAGATGGGTGGCGTGTCGGCTATGTTCGCCCGCATACAGACATGGCTCAACCTCGTAGAGGCGCAGACGGGCTGTCGCCCCGTGCTCTACGTGGGTCAGCAGTTTGTCAACAAATATCTTTCTGCCGCCCCCTACATCAAGAACCACTACATGATATGGATTGCGCGTTACGGGGAATATAAGCCCGACGTGAAACTGATCTATTGGCAACTGTGTCCCGACGGGCGCGTGAGTGGCATCAAGGGTGAAGTGGACATCAACGTGTTTAACGGTTATGCCACGCAGTTCAACGATTTCTGCGTGAACAAAACCATCCGTTAGTCTCCGGGGAATTCCTATTGGAAGTTGACGAAGTTAGCCGTATGAAAACATGCACCTAACTGCTTGAAAAAAGAAGTATAATCTCCCTCTCAGTACCAGTTAAGTGTTACTGC
>CAVJZZ010000079.1:0-11523 GCA_963654295.1 Lachnospiraceae bacterium
TTAATGTTTTGAGCACCACTAAGTTACTAAAAATCAGCAATATGTACAACTTTTTATTTATGTTTATCAACTTAAATTAATTCCGCCAACGGGTTATTATAATAAAGGTGTAGAGGTAGATTTCTATATTCCGTCAGAAAAATTGGCAGTACAAGTATGCTACGACATGAAGGACGACAATACTTTATTGCGCGAAAAGGGAGCACTGACAAAACTGGCAAGTCATCTTGAAATCAAGCGGGCTTTGATTATCACGAGGGACAGCGAGAGCGAAATGGAGGAAGAAGGACTGAAAATAGAAGTCCAGCCTGTATGGAAATGGCTGTTGTCTTCATCGGGCAATTCACATGTTTGAATTATAAAGCAGAAACGCCACCAGCAAAAAGGCGTGCAACTCATAAGTAGTACTTCATCGCCTAACGAAGTACTACTCCATCGCCCAACGAAGTAGTACTTCATCGCCCAACGAAGTACTACCTCATTGCTTATCGAGGCTATACCTCATTGCCCATTGAGGATATACCTCATCCGCCAACGAGGATATACCTCACCGGGAAACGCACTTGATGGTGTAGATTTATCCCTTCATAGTCTGCTCCTTTGCCATTTCTGATACGATGTCAATCAATTCTTTTGCAGGTTCAACCAAGGGAATCACTTCTGTTGCCATGTCAAGAATATGGCGGTCTTCATAGTCGCCCGTCAATCGTAAGGAGAAAAGCTGATTGAAGGTTCTGCCATATTTCTTGTCGATGACTCCGTTTCTGAGAAAAGCTTTTCCAAACATTTGGATTACGCCATTATGGGTGCTTGCTTCGTATTTGTACGAGATAAGCAAAGCTGAAACAGCATAATAAGCCGCATAATACAAACGGTTGGCAGCTGTTTCCACATAACCGTTCTTGATAGAGCCAACCGCTTCTTTGTAGGTGCGGTCAGCTTTCTCTAATCTGTATCTTACAACCTCAATTCTGTCTGTATCAGAAAGTTGTCCCTTCATCATATGGCAATTCCCTCTCTTGTTACGTTATGATGGAACAGCGTGTAATGGTTCTCTTCCCATTCTTTTTGTGAGAAGAGTATTGGGTTGATAACCTCATCAATGTCCCAACCCAATTCTCTAAGAGGATAGGAATACTTGTCGTAGTCTTGTAGGGTAACCTTGGGTTTGTCGAGAAGAATCAGAATATCCCAGTCGCTCCCCTCGTGCTCAGTTCCTCTGGCGCGAGACCCGAAAAGGATTGCCCTTGCATGAGGATCTATCTCATGCAATTTATTGTGCATCGCTTCTATGATTTCTTGTTTCTTCATACGCAAATCATTGTATTCCATCGTAAAGGTAGGAATATACTTTCAGAGTCGGGAAAACCGTTGCTTAATATTTGTTAACCCACGAAATAATCTCTTAGCAGATGTCATTCCATGAAGCCTTGATGCTTCAGGGCTGCCAGCATGCTTGCGGACATGGCAATGTTGTCTTTCTTCGTATACCGGCAATCGGCAAACACCTGTGCCAAGGTCTCCTTGCCGTTGATGCGGCAAAACTCCTCGTTCTCGGGAAGTGATTCTTTCTCGGCATACAGTCTGTCTATGTCCGATGGCGCATAGTCGTGATAGGTCTCGCTGTGAACAATTGCCTGGAGGGGCAAGCGGTCGGACAACGGCGGGCACTCATCGGGCCAGCCGAGGGTGATTGTGGCAACAGGCATGACCAACTTGGGCAACTGCAACACATCAACAATCATCTGAGGCATATAGACCGTGGTGCCGAGGAAGCAGCATCCCAAGCCTTCCTCTTCCGCCAGATTGCAGAATGTCTGGGTGAAGAGCAGTGCATCGGTAGAGGCATTGATGAACGACAGGAAATTGTCGAAGCCCGGTTCTGCCTTGCGGTTGTTACACCACGTGGTGGTGCGGTGCGTGTCTGCACATATGGTAAGCACCACAGGAGCGCCCGTCACCATCGGTTGGTTGAAGTGGGCAGGTGCGAGTTTCGCCTTCATCTCGTCGCTGCGGGTCACCACGACGCTATACAACTGCAGGTTTCCCATGGTCTGTGTGCGCTCTGCCTCGGTAAGAAGGCGGTTAAGCAGATCGTCGGGAACTGGTCTGTCGGCATATTTTCTGATGCTTCTTCGTGTGTTGATTGTATTCATAATTGGAAAACTTTTACGGCTGCAAAGATACAAAACTTTTCCTTTTCGGATAAGTTTTACACGATAAAATCAAACGAACATTTCCCGCTACGGAAATTTATGATTACTTTTGCACATCTTTAAAATATAACACGATACATGGACAGCAACAAGACATACTCGTTTGAGGAAGCCTATGACGCCTCCCTAAAATATTTCAACGGCGACGAACTTGCCGCCAAGGTGTGGGTCAACAAATATGCAATGAAAGACAGCTTCGGCAATATCTATGAGAAATCGCCCGAAGAGATGCATTGGCGCATCGCAAACGAGATTGCACGCATCGAGAAGAAATATCCAAACCCGATGTCTGCCCAAGAAGTGTTCGACCTGCTGGACCACTTCAGATACATTGTCCCCGCAGGCAGTCCCATGTCGGGCATCGGCAACGACCACCAGCTTGCTTCACTGAGCAACTGCTTCGTCATCGGTTTGGACGGCGATGCAGACTCTTACGGTGCCATCATGAAAGTGGATGAAGAGCAGGTGCAGTTGATGAAAAGGCGCGGCGGCGTAGGACACGACCTGTCGCACTTGCGCCCTAAAGGGTCGCCCGTAAACAACTCGGCACTCACCTCGACAGGACTTGTTCCGTTCATGGAACGTTACAGCAACTCCACACGTGAGGTGGCACAAGACGGACGCCGCGGTGCCTTGATGCTGTCGGTGAGCATCAAGCATCCCGACAGTGAGGCTTTCATCGACGCGAAGATGACTGAAGGCAAGGTGACCGGTGCCAATGTGTCGGTGAAGATTGACGATGTGTTCATGCGTGCCGCCATCGAAGACAAACCTTACGTGCAGCAATTTCCCATCGACGCCAAGGACCCGAAGGTGAAGAAAACCGTGAGTGCACACAACCTGTGGAAGAAGATTGTGCACAACGCATGGAAAAGTGCAGAACCAGGCATCCTCTTCTGGGACACGATACTCCGTGAAAGCATCCCCGACTGTTATGCAGACCTCGGCTTCCGCACGGTGTCGACCAACCCCTGTGGCGAGATACCGCTTTGCCCATATGATTCGTGCCGTCTGCTCTCCCTCAACCTCTACTCGTATGTGGAACATCCGTTCACGGCAGACGCCAAGTTCGACTTTGAGAAGTTCAGCAAGCATGTACAGGCCGCCCAGCGCATCATGGACGACATCATAGACCTGGAGCTTGAAAAGGTGGAGCAGATTATGGAGAAGGTGAAAGCCGACCCGCAGACAGACGAAGTGAAGGAAACGGAATACCACCTGTGGGAGAAAATCAAGGACAAGAGCAGCAAAGGCCGCCGCACGGGAGTGGGTATCACCGCCGAGGGAGACATGATTGCCGCAATGGGTCTGAGATACGGCACACAGGAGGCGACAGACTTCTCGGTGGAAGTGCACAAGACCATCGCCCTCAACGCCTACCGCAGTTCGGTGGACATGGCAAAAGAGCGCGGTGCCTTTGCCATCTACGACACAGAGCGTGAGGCAAACAACCCGTTCATCCTCCGCTTGAAAGAGGCAGACGCCAGTCTCTACGACAACATGAAGCAATATGGCAGACGCAACATCGCCTGTCTGACCATCGCCCCAACGGGCACCACAAGCTTGATGACGCAGACCACAAGTGGCATCGAACCCGTATTCATGCCCGTCTACAAGCGTAGACGGAAGGTGAACCCCGGTGACCCTGACGTGCACGTGGACTTTGTAGACGAGATGGGTGATTCGTTTGAGGAATTCATCGTCTATCACAAGAAGTTCCTTGAATGGATGAGAATCAACGGATATGATACGGAGAAGCGATACACGCAAGACGAGATAGACAACCTGGTGACCAAATCGCCCTACTACAAGGCTTCAGCCAATGATGTAGACTGGCTGATGAAAGTCAGGATGCAGGGTGCCATCCAGAAGTGGGTGGACCACAGCATCAGCGTAACGGTCAACCTGCCCAACAACGTGGACGAAGAACTGGTAGACCGCCTGTATGTGGAAGCATGGAAGTCGGGATGCAAGGGATGCACCATCTATCGCGACGGCAGCCGTTCGGGCGTGATGATATCCGTCAAGAAGAAAGACAAGAAGAAGGAAGAAGCCAACCCCAACAGCGAGCCAGCCATCCCGATGAACATCATGCCACAGGTGGTAGAGGTACGTCCCAAGGAGCTGGAATGTGACGTGGTGAGGTTCCAGAACAACAAGGAGAAATGGGTGGCGTTTGTAGGCTTGCTCAACGGATATCCTTATGAAATCTTCACAGGACTGCAAGACGACGAGGAGGGTATCGTGCTCCCCAAGACGGTGACCAAAGGCAAGATCATCAAGTCGACCAACGACGACGGCACACACCGCTACGACTTCCAGTTTGAGAACAAGCGCGGCTACAAGACCACCGTTGAGGGACTGAGCGAGAAATTCAATCCCGAATACTGGAACTATGCCAAGCTCATCTCGGGTGTGCTTCGCTACCGCATGCCGATAGACCACGTCATCAAGCTCGTGAGTTCGCTGCAGCTGAAGAGCGAAAACATCAACACATGGAAGAACGGTGTAGAAAGAGCGCTCAAGAAGTATATCACCGACGGAACGGAAGCCAAAGGACAGAAGTGCCCCGTGTGCGGACAAGAGACGCTGGTATATCAGGAAGGATGCCTCATCTGCAAGAACTGCGGTGCATCCAGATGCGGATAAAACAGAAGAATGATGACACTGACAGAAAGTTACATATCGCTCCACGACCTTCACTTTCACGCCTTCCACGGAGTGTTGCCACAAGAACGCAAGGTGGGCAACGACTATGTGGTCAACGTGAAAGTGAAGGTGGACGTGGCTGAAGCCATGGTGAGCGACCAGGTGGAGGCTACCGTCAACTACGCCACCTTATATAATATAGTAAAAGAAGTGATGGACACACCGTCTGCACTGCTTGAGAATGTAGCCTACCGAATGGCAGAAGAAACCTTTTCCGCCTTCCCCTCCATCCAGGAAGTACATATCTGCGTGAGAAAGGTCAATCCACCCTTTGGTGCAGACTGCCTTGGAGCGGAAGTGGAAACACACTTCACCAAGGAAAAAACCGAATGATTGTTTGGAGTTTTCACCTTATTTAATTAACTTTGCCGCCATATTCATAGCATGAGTAAAAAGATTACATTCCTCCTGACGCTTCTTTTTTCGATTACCGCCTTCTCTCTCAATGCGGCAAACCGGAAGTTTACGCTGGTCATTGATGCAGGCCATGGCGGTCATGATGCAGGCGCACTTGGAGCCACGTCGAAGGAAAAGAATATCAACCTCAACGTGGCGCTTGCCTTCGGAAAGTATGTGGAGAACAACTGCCCCGACGTGAAGGTAATCTATACACGTAAAACAGACATTTTCATTCCGCTGCACGAACGGGCAGACATCGCCAACCGCAACAAGGCGGATCTGTTCGTATCCATCCACACCAATGCCCTTCCTTCAGGACGCATTGCACGAGGACTGGAGACATACACCCTCGGTATGCACCGTGCCAAGGACAATCTCGACGTGGCAAGGCGGGAGAACTCTGTCATCCTCGTGGAGAAAGACTACAAGCAGCGCTATGAAGGATTCGACCCCAAATCGTCGGAGAGCTATATCATGTTCGAGTTTATGCAGGACAAGAACATGGCGAAGAGTGTGGAACTGGCCAAACTGGTGCAAAGCAACGTGTGCAACACGGCAAACCGCCCCGACAAGGGTGTGAAACAGGCAGGCTTTCTCGTGCTCCGCGAGACCTCCATGCCCAGTTGTCTGATTGAATTGGGATTTATCACCACCCCCGACGAAGAGACGCTGCTCAACGACGCTAACCGTATCGACCAGATGGGCAACGGCATCTACAAGGCGTTTCTGCAATACAAGAACAAATACAACGGAGGCGCCACCATCCCCTACGCTCCTACCGAACCGGCAAGCGAGAAACTCGATGTGGGGCGCGTCATACCGCAACAGGAGTGTGAAACACCTAAAGCTGATACTGGCACGACAAAAACGCAGCCTGCCGTGACACGCAAGGAAACAAACAGCAACCAGCCTGTGTTCAAAGTGCAGGTGATGGCATGCGAGACAAAGCTCGCAGCAAACAGTCCGCAACTGAAAGGACTCGACAACGTGGACAGCTATCAGGAAAACGGGATGTGGAAATACACCGTCGGCGAATCAACAGACTATAACAAGATAAACCGCTTGCGCAAAGACATTGCCGGGAAGCACCCACAGGCGTTCGTCATCGCCTTTAAAAATGGGCAGAAGATGAATGTGAGTGAAGCTATCAGGGAATTCATGCGCAACAAAAGCAAATAAAAAACAACAAGGATATGAAAACTGTTTTTACCAAAGAAGTAAAAATCGCGCTTGTCGCCATCGTCGGAGTCGTGCTCCTGTTCTTCGGAATGAAATTTCTCAAAGGACTCAGTCTCTTTGACTCTGGCACAAGATACTACATCACATTCAAGGATGTGAGCGGTCTGTCGGCATCAAGTCCCATCTATGCTGACGGCTACAAGATCGGCACCGTCAAAGGCATCAAGTATGACTACTCGCACAGCAACGACATCATTGTAGAGGCAGAAGTGGACAACGACATGCGCATACCACAAGGCTCGTCGGCAGAGATCGTCAGCGACCTGATGGGCAATACGCAGGTGAACCTGCTGCTCGCCAACAACCCACGTGAACGGGTGGAAGCAGGAGGCATCATACCGGGCAACATCAACTCAGGTGCCATGGGCGAAATGAAGAGCCTCATCCCCACCGTACAACAGATACTACCGAAGCTCGACAGCATCATGACAAGTCTCAACGCACTGCTTGCTGACCCAGCCCTGGCCAACTCGCTGCACAACGTGGAAACCATCACCGGCGACCTCACCGTAAGCACCAAGGAGCTGAACACACTGATGGCACAACTCAACAAAAACGTGCCCGGCATGATGGACAAAGCCAACAGCGTGCTCAACAATGCCGACAAGCTGACCGGCAACCTCGCCAATATCGACATTGAGAGTACCATGCGACAGGTGAACAACACGCTCGCCAACGTGGAAGCCGTCACGGCAAGCCTCAACAACAAGCAAGGCACACTCGGACTTCTGATGAACGATCCGGCACTCTACAACAATTTGAACAACACCATGCGTGATGCCGATTCGCTCTTGGTCAACCTCAAGGCACACCCAAAGAGATACGTACATTTCTCTTTGTTCGGCAAGAAAGACAAATAAGCATGTAATTTAAATTACGTTTAAATTACCGTCCCTTTGTTTCACGGAACAGGGCTATAATCCCAAAGGCGCACATAAACAACGCCTTTGGGATTATTTTTGAATGTTTCACCAATATATTGTCTGCACGGAACAGACTACGTAACATCATATTTCTCAAACACTTACAATACCACAACACCAGTTTAAAAGATTTCACCCGTAAATAGCCGCCAACCCGCTGTATATAAACCTTTTATAAAAAGCACCATACAAAGATAAAAAGGAGAATGTTGGGATATGTCGGAAAAGTTTGCTACTTTTGCATTCGATTGCTACGAATGTAGCTAACCGCATTCCCTCTTACTGGAAAATAATTAAGTCAATAATGAATATCAGTCCGAAAGCGCTTTGGGACCAATGTCTGCAGCTCTTTAAGCAGAACGTCACAGAGCAACAATATAACACCTGGTTCAAGACGATTGCCTTTGAACGATATAACGTCGCCACCATGACGCTATATCTGCAGATAGGCAGTCCGTTCATCTTTGAATATCTGGAAGAGCACTATGACGACTTAATTAAGAAGGTGGTGCGCCATTGCTTCGGCAATGACGTGAAAACCCGTTTCAGCATCTCCGTGGTACAAGGCAAGGGAAAAGGCGGCGACATGGAAGTAGAAGACGACATGGCAGACACCGACATGAAACCAGTGGTTTCCAACAAGCCTGCCAACCAGTCGCCGACGGCTCTCGATGCAGCCAAGCCACAGCAGATTGACTCGCAGCTCAACCCACACCTCACATTCAACAACTATATCGAAGGCGCCAGCAACAAGTTGCCGCGTTCGATCGGACTGACCATTGCCGAACATCCTAAGAGCACACAGTTCAACCCGATGTTCATCTACGGTCCGTCGGGCTGTGGAAAGACGCATCTTATCAATGCCATCGGCATGAAGGCGAAGGAGAAAAATCCGAATTGCCGCGTACTCTATGTGAGTGCAAGACTGTTTCAGGTGCAATACACGAACTCTGTGCGCAACAACACCTCCAACGACTTCATCAACTTCTACCAGACCATTGACGTGCTGATTGTGGATGATATCCAGGAGTGGGCGACGGCGACAAGCACACAGAACACCTTCTTCCACATTTTCAACCACCTGTTCCGCAACAGCAAGCGCATCATCCTGGCTAGCGACCGTCCGCCGGTCGACCTGAAAGGCATGAACGAGCGACTTCTCACACGTTTCAGTTGCGGTCTCATTGCCGAGCTTGAAAAGCCCAACACGAAATTGTGCGTAGACATCCTGAACAACAAAATCAAGCGCGACGGATTGAAGATTCCCGCAGATGTGGTCGACTATATTGCACAGACGGCAAGCGGCAGCGTGAGAGACCTGCAAGGCGTAATCAATTCACTGCTCGCCTACTCCGTGGTATACAACTGCAATCTGGACATGCGACTGGCTGAAAGGGTTATCAAGCGAGCCGTGAAAGTGGACGACCGCCCACTCACTATCGACGACATCCTCGACACGGTGTGCAACCATTTCGGTGTTTCCTCGTCTGCCATATCAGGACGCTCCCGCAAGCGTGAATATGTGGAAGCAAGACAGGTGTCCATGTATTTGGCACAGAAATACACCAAGATGCCAGCATCACGCATTGGCAAACTTGTAGGAGGAAGAGACCATTCCACCGTCATACACAGTTGCACGAAAGTGGAACACCGCCTCAAGACAGACCAGAACTTCCAGGACGAGCTGACCAGTATAGAGAGTTCGTTCAAGCTGAAACAATAAGAAAATACAATAAACGAAACACGGCATCACTGAAGCAATCTCAGTGATGCCGTGTTTCGTTTATCTGTAGTCCTAAAAGAAATCGTCCGGAACCAAGTCTTCAACAGACCCGATTCCGGACGAATATCCTATATTTTATTCAAGGATTAATCCTTGCTGCGCTTCTTACGCTCCTGGTGATCCAGGATAGACTTGCGCATACGGATGCTCTTCGGTGTCACCTCTACCAGCTCGTCTTCCTTGATGTATTCAAGACATTCTTCAAGCGACATCACTGTCTTCGGAATCACGCGAGCCTTTTCGTCAGAACCGCTGGCACGCACGTTGGTCAACTGCTTTGCCTTGGTCACATTCACCACGAGGTCGTTGTCGTGCACATGCTCGCCAATCACCTCACCGGCATAAACGTCCTCTCCCGGATCGATGAAGAACTTACCGCGGTCTTGCAGCTTGTCGATAGAATAGGCAAACGATGTGCCTGTCTCCAGGGCAATCATCGAACCATTCATACGGCGTGTGATTTCGCCCTTAAACGGCTGATACTCCTTGAAGCGGTGAGCCATGATAGCCTCTCCCTGAGAAGCGGTGAGCACATTGGTACGCAAGCCAATGATACCACGCGAAGGAATGTCGAACTCTATATCGACACGGTCGCCCATGCTCTGCATAGAGGTCATCTCACCCTTACGACGGGTCACCATATCAATCATCTTGCTGGAGAACTCTTCAGGAACGTTGATGGTCAACTCCTCGATAGGTTCACACTTCACGCCATCGATTTCCTTATAGATTACCTGCGGCTGTCCCACCTGCAGTTCGTAACCCTCACGGCGCATCGTCTCAATAAGCACTGAAAGATGAAGCACGCCACGGCCACTGACAATCCAATGGTCTGTGGTATCCTCGAAAGGACGCACGCGAAGAGCCAGGTTCTTCTCCAATTCTTTCTGCAGACGGTCGTTGACGTGACGGCTGGTCACAAACTTGCCTTCCTTACCGAAGAAGGGAGAATCGTTGATGGTGAAAAGCATGCTCATCGTAGGTTCGTCGATGGCAATAGGAGGCAGCGGCTCAGGATTCTCGAAGTCGCAGATGGTATCACCAATCTCGAACTTCTCAAGACCCACCACAGCGCAGATGTCTCCGCTGTGCACTTCTTCCACCTTCTTTTGACCCATACCGTCAAACACATGGAGTTCCTTGATTTTGGTCTTCTCCTGTGCACCATCACGATGGACGATGGTCACATTCATGCCTTCCTTCAGCGTACCACGATGCACGCGGCCCACTGCGATACGGCCTGTATAGCTTGAATAGTCAAGCGACGTAATCAGCATCTGAGGAGTACCCTCCAGCACTTTCGGTGCAGGAATGATCTCTACGATCTTGTCCAACAAGTAGTCGATATTGTCGGTAGGACTCTTCCAGTCCTCTGCCATCCAGCCATTCTTGGCAGATCCATATACCACGGGGAAGTCCAACTGGTCTTCCGTAGCATTCAGGGAGAACATCAAGTCGAACACCATCTCATAAACCTCTTCCGGACGACAGTTGGGCTTATCCACCTTATTGACTACAACGATGGGCTTCAAGCCAATCTGAAGAGCCTTCTGAAGCACAAAACGGGTTTGAGGCATCGGACCCTCGAAAGCGTCTACGAGCAAGATGCAACCATCTGCCATGTTGAGCACACGCTCAACCTCGCCACCGAAATCAGAGTGTCCCGGAGTATCTATGATATTAATCTTGGTTCCTTTCCAATTGATGGACACGTTCTTGGAAAGAATCGTGATACCTCTCTCACGTTCCAAGTCGTTTGCGTCCAATACCTGGCCACTGTTATCCTGACCGTCACGGAACAGTTTACCTGCCAGCATCATCTTGTCTACCAATGTTGTTTTTCCATGGTCGACGTGTGCAATAATTGCGATGTTTCTAATGTCTTGCATCTTGTTTACCTTAAATTACGGCTGCAAAGGTACGATTTTTTGCGCACACAGCATAGAAAACGCTTTATATTTTTCAATTCATTGCTCATTATTAGAGATTTAGAGTCCGCCATGCGAAGCGCTCCCAAGCACCAATCTCGAAGGATTGTTTCCTCATATACCCACGTCATAACACTCGGTTTCAGCATCTTCGCAATCTAAAAATAAGTTAAACAGTAAACGATAAAGAGGTGATAATGATTGTGATATGGACAAAAAGTATTACCTTTGCACCCGATTTCATTAATTCACATATTAACAACAAAGTACAAATGTATTTAGATCAAGCTAAAAAACAAGAGATCTTTGGACAGTACGGAAAGTCT
>CAVJZZ010000080.1:0-11481 GCA_963654295.1 Lachnospiraceae bacterium
CTCGAACCCGTGACCTCCTGCGTGACAGGCAGGCATTCTAACCAGCTGAACTAACACACCATTGCTGATTTGCGGGTGCAAAGGTATGACTTAATTTTCTATTTCCCAAATAAGAGTCAATGTTTTAACGTCTTTTAATGATAAAGGTGTGGCTTTCCTCGTCAGGAAGCCACACCTTCTCTCTTTTCTTTTTATTTATGCTTTTTATCTTCCGATTGCTCTGCAGCGTATCAGATGAGCGGCATGCCCATCTCTGCACATTCCTTGCGCATGGACTCGGGCCAGATGCTGGCTTGGATCTCACCGATGTGTGCCTTGTGGAGCATCACCATACAGAGACGGCTCTGACCGATACCGCCACCGATGCTCAACGGCAACTTCCCGTCGAGCAACTGACGATGGAAGTACAGCTGCTCACGTGCTTCCTGTCCTTCCTCTTTCAACTGGCGCAACAGGCTCTCTTTGTCTACACGAATACCCATCGACGAAAGTTCGAACGAGTGACCCAACACGGGATACCAGATGAGGATGTCGCCGTTCAAGCCCGCCAAACCATTCTCTGCAATGGTAGACCAGTCGTCATAGTCTGGAGCACGACCGTCGTGCTTCTTTCCGTCAGAGAGTTTTCCGCCGATACCGATGACAAACACGGCACCATACTGGCGGCAGATGGCATCCTCACGTTCCTTGGGAGTCTTGTCGGGATACATTTTGAGAAGTTCCTCGCTATGGATGAAATGTATCTTCTCGGGAAGGAATGGCTTGATCTGCTCATAGGTCTCACACACCAGATACTCGGTGCGGCGGATGGCAGAATAGATGCGCTCCACAATGTCTTTCAGGAAGGAAAGCGTGCGCTGCTCACGTGTAACAACGGCTTCCCAGTCCCACTGGTCCACATAGAGAGAATGGAGATTGTCCAATTCTTCATCGGCACGGATGGCATTCATGTCTGTATAGATGCCGTATCCCGGCTCGACATTGTATTCCGCGAGGGTGAGACGCTTCCACTTGGCAAGCGAGTGCACTACTTCTGCCTTGGCATCGCCAAGGTCTTTAATAGGGAATGTGACGGCACGTTCCACACCGTTCAGGTCATCGTTGATGCCCAAGCCCTTCAACACGAAGAGGGGAGCTGTTACGCGACGAAGGCGCAGTTCGGTGGACAAATTCTGCTGGAAGAAGTCTTTAATCAACTTGATACCCTGCTCGGTCTGTTTGGTGTCGAGCAGTTGTCTATAATTTACTGGTTGTATAATCTTGCTCATGGGTATTGCGGTTATGTTGTTATTGTACTGCAAAGGTATACATATTATTATTAAAATGCAAAAGAATATGGATATATTTTCACAAATTGACAATATTAAGGCATAGCCATTGTCTTTTTATTACTTTTCAGACGTTCTTTATATCATCAGCACGATACAATAAGGCTATGAATGTTTGGTCAAAAGGAAAAAAGCCATTATTTTTGCAGTCGTTTTCTACGCGCGTGCGTAATATATTAAATGTAGTAGGAATTATAATCATTAACACAACTCGGAATATGAAGAAAGTATTTTGCCTCGTTTTTGCCTGCCTGCTGACCATGGGCGCAAGTGCAAGCAATGAAGACAAGTATGGAGCGCTCTATGAGAACCTGCCGTTCCAAATGGACAGGGTGACGGCTCCACAATTTCCTTCCAACGAAGTGAACCTGAAAGATTTTGGTGCCGTAGGTGACGGTTCGTCACTCTGCACGGAAGCATTTGCCAAGGCGTTTGCCGCACTTGAGAAGTTGGGTGGCGGCAAACTGGTGGTGCCGCAAGGTGTATGGTTCACAGGACCTATCCAGCTGAAGAGCAACGTAAACCTGCATCTCGAAAAGGGTGCGGTGATACTCTTCTCGCCAGATGTAGACCTCTACCCCATCGTAGACACATCGTTTGAAGGACTTGAGACACGCCGCTGCCAGTCGCCCGTATCAGGTGTCGGGCTGACCAATGTGGCCATCACAGGCGAGGGTGTGATCGACGGCAACGGCGAATACTGGCGTCCGCTCAAACGACCCAAAGTGACCGAAAGCCAATGGAAGACCATCACCTCGCGCGGTGGAGCCTTCAAGAATCCCGGCTATTGGTTCCCCGATGAGAATGCACTTGCAGCCGACATCGCTGCCAACATGAATGTGCCACAGAACCTCAGCACTGATGAAGACTGGAACAAGATCAAGCGCTTCATCCGTCCTGTGATGATCAGTCTCGTGGGCTGCAAGAATGTATGGCTGCAAGGGGTGATCTTCCAGAACTCACCGGCATGGAACGTGCATCCCCTCATGTGCCAGAATGTGCTCGTGGAAGGTGTGCAGGTGCGCAATCCCGCCTACGCACAAAACGGTGACGGCATCGACCTCGAATCGTGCAAGAATGCCCTCATCGTCAACTCCACCTTCGATGTGGGCGACGACGGCATCTGCATCAAGAGCGGCAAGGATGCAGATGGTCGCAAGCGCGGCATCCCATGCGAGAACGTCATCGTGAACGGCTGCACGGTATTCAAGGGACACGGAGGTTTCGTGGTAGGTAGCGAGATGAGCGGTGGCGTGAAGAACATCGCAGTGAGCGACTGCCAGTTCCTCGGCACCGATGTAGGCTTACGCTTCAAGAGTGCCCGCGGTCGTGGCGGTGTGGTGGAGAACATCTATATCAAGAACACTTCTATGTTCGACATCCAGACAGACGCCATCACCTTCGACCTCTACTATGGAGGCAAGTCGGCAGTGGAAGCACTCGCAGACGGTGATGACGAGAAGAACAAGAAGGTAGAAAAATATAAGGTGGACGAGACCACCCCTTGCTTCCGCAACATCTTCATCGACCATGTCATCTGCCGTACGGCACGCCGCGCAGCCTACTTCAACGGACTTCCCGAGATGCCCGTGAGCAATGTGCAGATACGTGACGTGGAGATAAACCATGCCCAGGAAGGCATCGTCATCAACCGCACGGACGGCGTCGTGCTCGACAACATCAAAGTACAGGCCAAGTCGCACACCTTTGATGCCAAGAACTCGACCAACGTGACCGTCAACGGAAAGAAATACAAGAAGGTGGACGAGAAAGGTATCACACTCGATTTCTAAGCGCGACACCATTCTGTCCACATGCCAGTGATGCCGCACCACCCCTTTCATCGGGGCGTGCGGCATCACTTTTTGTATGAAAAATTTTGCTGTTCATGCTTTTTGCATTACCTTTGCATGCGCCTTAAAGGGTGTATGGTCCCGTAGCTTAGCTGAATAGAGCGTCAGATTCCGGTTCTGAAGGTCATGGGTTTGAATCCCATCGGGATCACTAAGCACATAAAAGTTATGGAGCGTTTTACTTCGGTAAGACGCTCCTCTTTTGTTTATAATGGCGACAAGAATGGTCATTATTGCGCAAAAACAATAGGAATGTGCACAAAACTATTCACTTCAAGATATTTTTCCAGGATTAATATGTATCTTTGCAGCCCAAAAGGAACAAGCTGATGAAACAGATACATGATTTCCAAGCCATGATAGAGCGCCTGCGCTTTATCGACAAGACTCCATGCGTGGCAGTGGTATGTCCGGAAGACGACCATACACGTCAGGTCATCGAGCGCTTTGAGCGTGAGAAGCTGGCACGCTTTGTTTGCTTCACCGGAGAGCCACAACAGGCTGCACGTGAAGCGGTGAGTGCAGTGCGAAATGGAGATGCCGATGTGCTGATGAAAGGACTGGTCAGCACGGATGTGCTCTTGCGTGCCATCCTCGACAAGCAGAACGGACTTCTGCTGCCCGGCAGTGTGATGAGTCATGTGGCGGTGTGCGAGATTCCCGACTATCACAAGTTGCTGGTCTGCTCCGACGTGGCTGTCATCCCCCGTCCCACACTTCGCCAATTCGATGCAATCGTGCGCTATGGCACAGACATCTGCCACTGCATCCAACCAGGCACAATCCGCATCGCCTTGCTCCACTGCAACGAGCACGTGAGCGAGAAGTTTCCTGTCACGCTCGATTACGAGCAGCTCAAGACAAATGCCGGCAAAGGATGCTACGGCAATGTGGTCATTGAGGGTCCGATGGACGTGAAGACGGCATGCGATGCAGAGAGCGCACGCATCAAAGGAGTGGCAGGAACCGTGGCTGGAGATGCAGACATGGTGGTCTTCCCCGACATAGAAGCCGGCAACACCTTCTATAAGACCATCACGCATTTCGCCCATGCCCGCACAGCATGTATGCTCACAGGAACAACAGCCCCCGTTGTGCTTCCGTCGCGGTCGGACTCAAGCGAATGTAAGTATTACAGTTTGGCACTGGCGTGCCTCTCACTCGGAGGTGACGAATAAGCCCATACAAACACAACAGCTAATCAGAGAGAATGACAAAGAAAAGAATCCTGGTGATCAACCCCGGTTCGACCACCACCAAGATAGCCGTCTACGAGAATGAACAACAGGTGTGGATGGCAGGCGAACATTTCAAGCCAAGCCAGCTTGCCAAGTTCCTCCGTGTGGTGGAACAGTTGCCCATGCGCCGCCAATTTATAGAGGAAGCGTTGCGCAAGAACGGACAGCCCATGCAATTCGATGCGGTGATAGGACGAGGCGGACTGCTTCATCCCACCCAAGGCGGTGTGTATGAGGTGGACGAACATATCCTGCACGACATGCGCTATGCCGAGATGGAGCATGCCAGCAACCTCGGTGCGCTCCTTGCCAACGACATCGCGCATGAATGTGGATGCCGTGCCTATATCGCAGACCCTGTAGTTGTCGACGAGATGATACCCGAAGCACGGCTCACGGGTATGACTGGTGTAGAACGCCGTTCCATATTCCACGCCCTTAACAGTCGTGCCGTATGCCGCCGTTGGGCGAAAGAGACAGGACGAGGCTATGAAGACGTGAACGTGATTGTGGTGCATATCGGTGGCGGTATCTCCGTCAGTGCGCACCGCAAAGGACGTGTTATCGATGTGAACAACGCACTCAACGGCGACGGTCCTTTCTCGCCAGAGCGTGCCGGTACCGTACCCGCTGGGCAGTTGGCAGAACTTTGTTTCTCGGGGAAATACACGCTCAAGGAAGTGCTCAAGATGCTTTCAGGCAGAGGCGGACTCATTTCGCTGCTCGGCGACAATAATGTGAAGAACGTGGTTGAGCGTGCCAAGCGTGGCGACGAACCCCACAAGCGGGTGCTTGCCGCCATGATGTACAACGTGGCGAAGTATACCGGTTCCATGTATGTGGCCATGCGCGGACAGGTGGACGCCATCATCGTGACCGGCGGCATCGCATTCAGTGACTATTGCATGGACTTGCTCCGTCCGCAGATAGACTATCTCGCACCCGTCGTGATGATGCCTGGAGAAGACGAGATGGGAGCCCTCGCCCTCAATGCCCTCAGCGTGTTGAACGGCGAGCAACCCTTGCAAGTGTATAATCCAAAGGGACGCAGATAATCTGGAAGTTCTTCGTTTTTACAAGCCCAAGTCTTTCAGCATTTTCTTGATGACATCCTTTTTCACGGTCGAATATTCTGATTTGTCATAGACTTCTATCAACCAGACTTCACCTGTGGATTCATCAACCAATGTTGTATAGGTGATAACCCGTACGCCTCCAGCCTTTCCTTTTCCCTTGGAATCTACTGACATTCGAATTTTACGCAAGCCTCCACCTAAATCAGAACCTTGGAAAGGGTTCTCCTTTAGCGAATCTATGAAAATACCGAAGTCTTGCTTCATGGACTTGTAGCGTTTTGCCAAGTTCTTCAGTTCCCGCTCAAAATGAGGGGTCGTTTCTATACTAAAGTTCATCGAATAGTTCGTCTGCTGATTTTGGTTTCAACTTGCCGTCCTTTATCATCCTAACCTCGCGCAGACCTTGACAGATTTCTTCTGTCAGGTCTCTTGGTTGTTGAATCACCTCAAAGAGAATCGTTTCCATATAGTTACTAAAACTTCTATTGTCTCTCTTTGCATTGTTCTTCAACGTGTTGAGCAAATCCGTGTCTATTCTTATTGAAGCAGAAGATTTTGTTTTAACCGATGTACTCATACTGCTTATTCTTTAATTATTTGTGTGCAAATATAATACAAATAAATATACGCTGCAAGATTTACGGAAAAATTCTGGTTAACCCTTCCCCTCACAGCACAATACACAAGAGGCTAACGCCAAAGGGGTGTGCCGTATGGACCTTTCCGGTCTCGGCACACCCCTTTGGCGTTAGTGGTTTTTCATGCTTTTCTTCATCTTTCTGCCCACGAAGTTCCATGTCGGCATCTTCTTGAGCGTGCTGCGTACGGGCTGTATGTCCCATAGCAGGAATATGATCAGCACCGCAATGCCGATGATGCACGTGATGCCATAGAGCTGTTTGATGCTGATCATGAGCAGGTTGGTGACGTCATAAGGCAGTCCGCGCACCATGTTGTCCGCCATCTGATGGCGCAGTGCCCAACTGTAGAGACCTGAGCCGAGCGTACCTATCGGTCCGTTGCGCACCAGTCCTGCCATGGTCAGTCCCATGAAGAAATGCTGGAAGGGCATGAGTTCTTCGAGATAGATGGTGAGTGTGCAGAAGAAGATGGCATTGCCAAAGGAGCGCAGGGCTACCGGCAGATAGAGCATCTCAAGGGTGGTGTCCGGCGTGATGATGAAATACATGATCACAGGATAGGCGACCATGGCAGCCACACCTATTGTAAGCAACCTTGAATATTTCTGATGCAGCACGCGCATCCACACTAAGCAGGACAGACAACCGCCGATGGCTGCGACCCATTCCACAAAGTTGTAGACATTGGTGGTGATGGCTCCGAAGTGCAGCACACTGCCCGTGAAAGCCGTCTGGAGCACTTTGGGTGTGCTGCCCATCAGCTCCACGAAGGCGAAGAGCGTCAGCAGGGGGATGAGCCGTTTGTATTGCCATGCCTCCTTGGCGATGTAGGGATGGCGTATGTGGCGCATGCGCCCGATGGTCATCCATGCCGTGATGACGATCAGCACAAGGTCTGCACGCATCTCGGGGCTGTCGAGCCAGTTGTAGTGTTCGCCGTAGTTGAAGAACCAGATGAACTCTATCATCAGTGCCGACCAAAACGCACACCCCAACCAATCGAGACTGATGAAGGGGAAAGGCTTCATGAACATGAAGTCGTGCTCGGTGACATAGACCACGAGAGCCACCGTGAACAGCAGTCCTGCCATGAGCCAGTTGATGATGTGCCAATCCTGATATATATAAATAAGGTGTTCGGTGATCCATGGAGACAGGAACATGTTGCCCAACACCATGCAGTAGAGCAGCGGGAAGAATATGGTGAAGTCGCGCTTGGGTGTCATCCACAACTGGATCGTAGACATACACTCGAAGCAACCGCACAACTTGAAGAATCCTGCCACATATGCCAACACGCACATCACCGGCAACGACTGGGTGTAGAGGATGAGCACGTTGCACGCTGCCACCACCAATGCTGCATTGAGAAGCAGCCGGCGGTTGGGGAAACGGAACTTCATGCGGAAGAGAAACGGGAAGGGCATATTTACGCCCACCACGTTGCACATCACAATCATCAGCACATCCTCGCGCATCAAGCTGTATTCACCCATCACCTGACTCATGGCACCGCCATAGATACCGCCCGAAAGCAGGAAGATGAAGGCGAAGCACAGATAGATCCATGGATGCATCTTGCGCGGCACATAGCCGTTGAACGACGGGACTCTGAACGGTCCCTGTAAGACTGGAGGTCCTGGCATGGTTATCGTTTCATTACGCGGGTTTCCACATTCAGTCCGGCACGGAGCTTTGCCACCTGTTGTGGATCATTGTTCTTGGTCAGCGCGATGCGCACGGGCACACGCTGTTCCACCTTGACGAAGTTTCCCGTGGCATTGTCTACGGGTATCATCGAATAGGCATTGCCTGCCGCAGCAGAGAGCGACTGCACCTTGCCGTGGAACACCACACCTGGCAGTGCATCGGCGGTAAACTCCACATCGCTGCCCACAGAGACAGACGGCAACTGTGTTTCGCGATAGTTGGCCACCACCCACACATCGTTGTCATCCACAAGTCGGGCAAGCATCTGTCCGGGTTGCACGAGTTGTCCCTCATGGATATCCTTGCGTCCCATCACACCGTCGCAGGGAGCGAGTATCACCGTATAGGAGAGGTTCAGCCGTGCCAGTCTCACTTGTGCCTCAGCCACACTCTCGCCAGCACGTGAACCACCCAGTTGGTGCTGCTGCACTTCCTTGACCGATGCCGCACTCTGCCGACGGCTTGAAGCCTGCTCATAGCGAGCCTTGGCTCCGAGATAGCGGGCATAGGCATTGTCATACTGCTGTCGGGTGACAGCATCCTTCTTCATCAGGGCTGCGAAACGGTCGAAGTCTTGTTTGGCATTGATCATGTCCACACGGGCCTCCTCGATACCTGCACTGGCGGTCTGCACATTGCTTGCCGTAGTGCCCATGCTTGCCGTAACCACCGACGAGCCCGATTTGGAACTGCGCAGTCTGGCTTCTGCCTGTGCCACTTGCAGGCGGTATTCAGCGTCCTCGATGATGACGAGTGTGTCACCACGCTTCACATGCTGGAAATCGGTGAAGCGGATTTCCTTGATAAATCCTTGCACCCTGGTGTTCACGGGCGTGATGTGTCTGTTCACCTGTGCGTCGTCTGTATATTCCCCCTTGCCGTGTACGAAATGACTGAATGTCCATGCGATGGCACCCAAGAGGATGAGGATAACCACGACGTTGTATATTCTCTTGATGATTTTCTTGTTCATTGTCTTGTCTTTTTGCTGTGCCCGAAACATGACAGTCGGGCATGATATGAATAATGTGCTTAGATTTCGCCCGTCACGAATTTCATGCGATAGTAGGCGTAGACGATATTGATGCGTGCGTCCACTTCCTGCAGTTCTGCGTTAAGCTTCAGGTTGGAGGCATCCACCATATCTGTGACGAGAGCGAGCTGACTCATGTAACGTGCGTTCATCACGCTGTAGTTCTGCGCAGCGAGTTCCACACTCTTGCGTTGTGTTTCCAGCTCCACGTAGGTTTGCAGATATTGTGTGTATGCCTGTTGCACTTCGTTGTCTGTCTGTTCTATCTGCAGTGCTTGGGCTGCTTGCAGTTGGCGTGTCTCTGCTGCAGCTTGCTTGATGCGTTTGTTGCTCTTGTAGAGTGCCCCTATATTGTAGCTCACGCCAACGCCCACATACCAGATGTTCAGGTTTTTGTCGATGGGAGGCAGTTCGAAGGTGATCGGTCCGTTGAACGTGTTGTTTGCCACCACTGCCACTTTGGGCATCAGTTCGCTATGCGCCAACCGTTCCTTCTCCTTCGCCATGTCTACGAGCAATGCGCTTTGTTCGAGTGCTGGCGACGAAAGGGTGGAACGCTGATGCCAATAGGCTTCACCTTCCTGTGCATACTGCTTGTCGGTGAGCGTGGTGTCGGGCGTAATCACGTCTGAGGCTTGCATGCCGAGCGTGTTGCAGAGCTGATAGTTCAGGATGCTGCGCGTGTTGCGGAGCTGGGTCAGTCCAAGGTTGAGTTGTTCCAGCTGCAGTTCATATCGGGTGATGTCGTTTTTCAGCGCCATGCCCTGCTGTTGCTTTTCGCGTATGTCGGCGATGAGTTGTCGGGTGAGGCTGATGTTTTGCTCATAGACTTTCATGCGGTTGTCCACCTTGTAGAGGTCGAGATACTGTCCGAGCGCCATGAAGCGTGCTTGCTGCCGCGTGAGCTTCACACCCGTTTCTGCCTGTTGCTTGCCCAGTTCGGCGAGCCGTATGCCTGCGTTCACGGCACCTCCGGCATACACCACCTGTTGTGCGTCTACGGAAAAGCTGTTGCCGAAATGGGGCGATGTCATGCCATGTACGTTGGAGAAGTCTCGGTCGGTCATCAGTACGTTGCCCAGATAACTGACCGACAGTTGCGTCTTAAGGTCGGGCAACCGCTGTGAGCGGGCTGCTTCCACACCAAGCGCTGCTGCATCCACACCTGCCTTTTGCGTGCGCAGGCTCTTGCTGTTCTGCTCCACGCGGTCGAACAGCTGGTCTATCGACATGCCGACAGACTGCTGGGCGCAGGCTTGCGACAGGCTCCATGCGAGCATCAAGCCTGTGTAAGTGAGTTTTTTGATCATTTGAATGTTGTTTGTATAACGATGTTTTGCGGGTGCAAAGTTACGGTGTTTTTCCCGGCGGATGGTTTCAAATTTACCTCGCTCAATGGACTTTTAGGGAACATATGTTCTTCTTTGTCACATATTATGCCGATATTTGCACCCTAAAAAGAACATATCAAGCGATAGATGAAAGACAAAGAACTGAATTTTAAGCAAGAGGCCCAGCTGGGGTTTTCCTCGCTTTCGGAGTGGACTGTGGAGCCTGTTATGCTCGACTATGGTGCCATCTTGATCTGCAGGGAGGGCACAGCGGTGCTTAGGGTGAACTTCGACGAGTGGACATTGACTGTCGATGCGGTCATCACCCTATTCCCCAACGATGTGGTATATCTGTCTTCTGCCACTGGCGACTTCCGTGTGGAGATGCTCTACTACAACGCTTCGCTGCTGCGTGAAGCGAGTCTGCAACTGGAGCAGACGGTCTATTCCTCGCTCCGGGAAGACCGTTGCCGGCAAGAAACGCCCGTGGTTTCTGCCATCATCAACCGCATGTTCGACCTGCTGCGTCTCTATTTCGACCAAGCCGACTGCACCTGTGTCACCCAACTGGTGCTCTTGCAGCTCAAGTCGTTCTTCGTGGGCTTTCACGAATATCTGTCGCGCAACCCGCAGTGCCGACCTGATGAGAAAGGTTCGCGTCGCATGCGTGAGCTGTTCAACCAGTTTATGATGCTCGTCGAACTGCACTACAAGGAGATGCGTGATGTGGGGCAATATGCCGAGATGATGCACATCACCCCCAAATATCTGACCACGGTCGTGCGTGCCATCAGCCACCGCACTCCCAAGTCTATCATCGACCACTATGTCATCCTGCAGTTGAAGATGCAGTTGCGCCGCAGCCGTCAGAACATCAAAGAGATTGCCTGGGAGTATCACTTTGCCGATGCCTCCTTCTTCACCCGCTATTTCAAAAAGCACACAGGGATGACCCCCAACAAGCTGAGAGGAATAGAATGAGGTTGATAAGCCATTCATGGCTTATCAACCTCCAAGCTACACCGAGCATGTTGCTCCTTTTATCAACAAAAACATCATTAAGGTACTCACAGACCAACGCTTAGTGAACAAGAGTTGAACTCCCCTACAGATACAAGAGCATCAACGTGCCTTCCTTCCCGACTCTTTTTATTGAAAAGCGTATTGTATCCTTTGGAATTTCATTTGAAAAGTGTATATTTGCAGCAGTATTTTATATTGAAAAGTGTCATTTTGGAGCACTGAAAGTTATTGAAAAGTGTAAAAGTTAT
>CAVJZZ010000081.1:0-11318 GCA_963654295.1 Lachnospiraceae bacterium
TAGAGCAACTGACTCTTAATCAGTGGGTCTAGGGTTCGAGTCCCTAAGGGCGCACTGAAGAGATGGTTCGTCAATGAGCCATCTCTTTTCTTTACTCTCATATCGAGAAAATAAGCAAGTATACATTTGTAGAATTCAAAATATTTGAGTAACTTTGCCGTTGTTACACACGACAAGATGTTTCTCTTCTTGAAACATTTCCCCCATTCACTCATATTGAAACACATTTCATATAATAAAATATATGTATAGTAAAGACGACTTATCATCTAAAGATGTCAACGCGCTCGTTGATATCGCCAGTCAATTAGGCGCAGAATTTCAGGAAAACGACCCTAAAGAGTCGATTATCTATTCCATCTTAGACAAGCAAGCCGAAGTGGAAGGCAACAAGAATCCACTTGGTTCAAAGAGAAAACGCACAAGAATTGTAAAGAAAGACACCGACCGCGTATATTCCGTGAAAGGTAAGGACGGTGAAAACTTTGACATGAAAAACAACAAGAATACAACTGTTGAGACTCCTTCGCTCTTCAAGGACGAACCGGCAACAGACGAAACAACCGAAGCAAGCAAGACAAACACCGAAGCCACACCACAATCTGTAGAAGACTTGCTTGCCTCATTCCCCAAACACCGAGGCAGAAAATCGAAAGCCGAACTGGCTGCCATTGCCGAAATGCAGGCAAGAGCCAATGCAGCTACGGCAGCCGTGGAAGACAAAAAACCACGTGCTACCAAGCGCACCACCAAGAAAGCAGAAAAAGCAGAAGAACCTACTCCTGTGGATGCTGCTAAAGAAGAGAACACAAGTGCTGTCACAGAAGCACCGGCAGTGCCCGAAGAAGCATTCACCACTACTGCCAATGACGCCGACAACCAGCAGTATATGGACGAACTGAAGAAGTTGCAAGAGAAAGTGAGCGCCAAGAACGACAAACAAGAAGGCACTACAGAACCTGACAAGCAGCCCGTACCGGAAGGTGTATGGGAAGGAGACCCTGGTGATGGTACAGACTTCATCACCGTAGTAGGTATCCCCATAGAAGACCGTGGCGTGACTCCCAACTATGACATGTTTGACAATCCCACCATGCAGAACGCTGCTCCGCAGTTGGCATTTCAGCAGCCACAGGAACGCCAGGCTTCCATAGAAGAGAAATACGATTTCACAGACATACTCACAGCCAACGGCGTACTTGAGGTAATGCCAGACGGCTATGGTTTCCTTCGCTCAAGCGACTACAACTACCTGTCGTCCCCCGATGACGTCTACGTGTCTACCCAGCAAGTGAAGCAATATGGACTGAAGACCGGCGACGTGGTGCTCTGCAAGGTGCGCCCGCCGAAAGAGGGTGAGAAATACTTCCCCCTGACAAGCATCGAAAAGATCAACGGCAAGGAACCCTCAGCCATGCGCGACCGTATACCGTTCGAACATCTCACCCCTCTCTTCCCCGACCAGAAGTTCAACCTCTGCGGCGACCGTTCCACAACCAACATGTCTACCCGCATCGTAGACCTTTTCGCACCTATCGGCAAGGGACAGCGTGCGCTCATCGTTGCACAGCCCAAGACGGGTAAGACCATATTGATGAAAGACATCGCCAATGCCATCGCCGCCAACCATCCGGAGGCCTACCTGATGATGCTGCTCATCGACGAACGTCCCGAGGAAGTAACCGACATGGCACGCACCGTCAATGCAGAAGTGATTGCCTCCACATTCGACGAACCGGCAGAACGCCACGTAAAGATTGCAGGCATCGTGCTTGAGAAAGCAAAGCGTATGGTTGAGAGTGGACACGATGTGGTCATCTTCCTCGACTCCATCACACGTCTGGCACGTGCCTACAACACCGTAAGTCCTGCCAGCGGCAAAGTGCTTACCGGTGGTGTTGATGCCAATGCACTGCAGAAGCCCAAGCGCTTCTTCGGAGCTGCTCGCAACATCGAGGGTGGCGGCTCGCTCACCATCATCGCAACCGCCCTTATCGACACAGGATCGAAAATGGACGAGGTAATCTTCGAAGAGTTCAAGGGTACCGGCAATATGGAATTGCAGCTCGACCGCTCACTGAGCAACAAGCGCATCTTCCCGGCTGTGAATCTGGTGGCATCAAGCACCCGACGCGACGACTTGCTGCAAGACAAGACCACGCTCGACCGCATGTGGATATTGCGCAAGTTCATCTCAGACATGAACCCCATCGAGGCCATGAACTCCATCCACAACCACATGATCCACACACGTGACAACGACGAGTTCCTCCTCACGATGAATTCCTAACAAAAGTATAAACGCAAACGCCCCAGCCTTGATCGGCTGGGGCGTTTGCGTTTCAAGACACTAAAGTCACCATAGCACCAGAAACAACGATTCTCTCCTCTTCGGCAAGCCACTTGAGCACTGCCGACACATCGGCACATTCAAACGGCAATGCTCTCAATTCTTCCAGAGGATGTGGCTGTCTGTTGGCAAGCAACTGCATCACAGCAGCCTCGACCCGTTCCTGTTCAGGATTACCCTGACGTTTGTTCCTTTCTCCGATACACACGTCGCATTGTCCACAAGGTTCCGATTCCTTTTCACCGAAGTATGCCAACAACATCCGGCTGCGACATTCATGCGCTGTGGCATAGTGTATCATATCGTCAATCTTCTCGGCAAAAAGTTTCTTGCGCACGTCATACACCTCTTCCGATATATGCATGCGTTCGCTCAATTCACGCTGCCGTGTATAAGTAATATAAGGTGTATCTGAGCGGGGTATGAAATCGAGGATGCCGCGACGCGTGAGCACACGCAACGACTGGTACACCTGATCCACCGTAAGCCGTGCCTGCGATGCAACATGCTCCAACTCGATAGGTTTGTAGTCGACGAACAGACCGCCATAGAGACGCAACAGTGTGGTGATGACGGCATTGTCGACAGGATTTTCCGTATTGATTCTGTATAACTGGTCACGTTCCAAGATGAAGCGCAACCGCGCACTGCTGTCCGGACAAGGTTCATAGCGCAGGTAGCCGCAGCGCTGCAATATTAAAAGCGAAGAGTTGACCTGGATAGGGAAATGATGGAAAGCATGACAGAAGCGGTCTATATCAAACTGGTGGGACACGCCACACCCGTCACCAGCAGCTATCTGGAAGAAATACGCCAAATGGTCATAGACATTCAGTATGTATTCTTTGTCGGGGAAGGTGTCTGCCACCCGCTTGTGAAGGGTATACACATCACCTTGATTGAAGAGCAGAATAGCATAAGCACGCTCTCCGTCGCGGCCGGCACGCCCTGCCTCCTGAAAATAAGACTCGATGCAGTCCGGACAATCCACATGTATTACCAATCTCACATCAGCCTTGTCGATGCCCATGCCAAAGGCATTGGTAGCCACCATGACCCTCACCTCACCTTGCTGCCACTGTGCTTGCCGCTCGTCTTTCACACTAACCCGCAAGCCTGCATGATAGAAAGTGGCAGAGATGTGCTGCTCGTTGAGCAAGTCGGCAATCTCGCGTGTGCGGCGACGACTGCGTGCATAAACAATGGCACTGCCTGCAACGGATCTCAAGATATGAATCAGCTCCGCACGTTTGTCCGATGTGGTGCGCACCACATAAGACAGGTTGCTGCGGCGGAAACTCATCTGAAAGACATTGCGCTCGGGAAACTGCAACAAGTTCTGGATGTCATCGACAACCCTTGGTGTGGCAGTGGCGGTAAGTGCCAACACCGGCACACCGGGCAACTGCTTACGGATGTCGCATATCGTAAGGTAAGACGGGCGGAAATCATAGCCCCACTGACTGATGCAATGAGCCTCATCGACCGTGATGAGACTCACCCGGATGTGGCGCAACTTCGACTGGAAGAGATCCGACCCGATGCGTTCGGGAGATATGTAAAGCAACTTGACGCCACCCAGCACTGCATTGTCGAGCACTTGAAGAATCTCGGCATGCGTCATGCCCGAATAGAGCGCCGATGCCTGTATCCCCAACTGGCGCAAGCGGTTCACCTGGTCTTTCATCAGCGCAATGAGAGGCGTAATCACCAGCGTGACCCCCGGCAGCATCAAGGCTGGCACTTGAAATGTGAGCGACTTGCCGCCTCCTGTGGGCATCAAACCCAAGGTGTCGCGCCTGGCAAGCACAGAACCGATGATTTCGCGCTGCACCCCGCGAAACTCCGGATATTGCCAATAGCGGTGCAATATCTCCAATGCCTTGCCTATATCGGCATGCCCTGTCGTATGGCCAATCTTTCCTTCTGTCATTTACAGTTTTCCGTAGGTCGGATATCTTCTATCTGCAACTGGACAGACCCGTGCTTGAACACATTGTCCTCTATGGAATAAGCGATGTCGAAGCTGCGTTTCGACTTGATATAGCGCGCCGATCCGCTCTGACCGAACGCAATGCCGTTCATCACATTGTTCGACTTCGAGTCTACCAGTTCAAGTTTGATGTGCTCCTGTTCCCGTCCCACTACCTTCGACGTGCCAAAGTCGTAGACTCCCAATGTGCAGAACAACGGTTTGGGGTTACATGGTCCGAAAGGTGCAAAGCGCTTCAAGTCGGCGTGCAGCCGCTTGGTGATGTCGCGGAAATCTATCTGGGCGTCAATATGCAGGATTGCCTCGGTCTGTTCGGGTTCGATATGCTGTTCCACATATTGCTGAAAGCGCTTGCGAAACTCGGGCACATCCGCCCACCTCATGGTCAACCCTGCGGCATACGTATGCCCTCCAAAATTGGTGAGCATATCGCGGCACGACTTGATGGCAGAATAGACATCAAAACCTGCAACGGAGCGTGCCGACCCCGTTGCGAAATCACCGTCACGGGTAATCACCACTGTGGGGCGGAAGTATATCTCGGTCAACCGGCTCGCCACAATGCCAATCACGCCTTTTTTCCAGTTCTCGTCATAAAGCACAATGCTGCTGTGATGGCGCTGATTCTCCAGCTTCGCCACAATTTGGTTGGCTTCCTCGGTCATCTGTTTGTCGATGTCCTTGCGTTGCTCGTTGTATTCGTTGATATGGCGTGCCATGACAATGGCTTCGCCGAAGTCCTTCTCCACCAGCAGGTCAACGCTCTCCTTGCCGTTCTCCATACGTCCGGATGCATTGATGCGGGGTCCTATCTTGAAGATGATGTCGCTCATGGACAACTCGCGGTCCTGTAGTCCGCAGATGTCGATGATAGCCTTCAGCCCCACACTGGGATTCTGGTTAAGGTGCTTCAACCCATGAAAGGCCAGAATGCGGTTCTCGTCTATCACCGGCACTATGTCGGCAGCGATGCTCACGGCACAAAAGTCGAGCAAGGGAACAAGATGGGTGAAAGGGATGTTGTTGTTTTTGGCAAACGCCTGCATAAACTTGAACCCCACCCCACAACCGCAAAGATGCTTGAAGGGGTATGGATCATCCGGCCGCTTGGGATTGAGGATAGCCACGGCATCGGGCATCTTCTCGTCGGGCACATGGTGGTCGCAGATAATAAAGTCGATGCCCAGACTCTTGGCATAGGCAATCTCGTCGAACGCCTTGATGCCACAATCGAGGATGATGATGAGTTTCACACCGGTTTCATGAGCATAGTCGATGCCCTTGCGACTCACGCCATAGCCCTCGTCATAACGGTCAGGGATATAATAATCGATATTGGAATAGAACTGTTGCAGGAACTTATAGACCAATGCCACGGCAGTGCATCCGTCCACATCATAGTCTCCGTAGACCAGGATGCGTTCTTTCCGCCCCATGGCATCGTTCAGTCTGTCAACCGCTAGATCCATGTCGCGCATCAGGAACGGATTGATCAGGTCGGCAAGTTGAGGACGGAAAAACCGCTTGGCAGCCGACTCGGTCGTGATACCCCTTCGAATGAGCATGTTGGTGAGTATCGGGCTCATGCCGAGCTTCTCCGACAACTCCTCCGCAGCCCCTTGCTCGTCGGGTGTAGGCAAATCATATTTCCATTTAAAGTGCATTATTTTGTTGTCTTTTATGTTTTCCTCAGGTATCGGGCAGACGCTGTGACAGCCCTTTTAAGCGTGTAAAATTACAAATAATCCACGAAAGAACACTTATAAACATTCTTTATTTATATGTTTTTAAGGAGCACGACTGCCCCATACAACTTTTTGGGGGAAAGTTTTGTAAGGCTTGGGGATTTTTATTAATTTTGCACGTATTTAGACGAAAATAAAACTCATTATATAATGAACATTTCTTATAAATGGCTTAAAGAATACGTAGACTTTGACCTGACGGCGCAGCAAGTGTGCGATGCGCTGACCTCTTGCGGTCTCGAAGTCGACGCACTCGAAGAAGTGCAGAGTGTCAAGGGGGGACTCAAAGGACTTTATGTGGGCAAGGTGCTCACCTGCGAGATGCACCCCAATTCAGACCACCTTCACGTGACGACGGTCGACCTTGGTCACGACACCCCTTCACAGATTGTATGCGGTGCTCCCAACGTGGCAGCCGGACAGAAGGTTATCGTAGCCGATTTGGGTTGCGTGCTCTATGACGGTGACAAGGAATTTGTCATCAAGAAGTCGAAACTGCGCGGTGTAGAGTCGTGCGGCATGATTTGCGCCGAAGACGAAATCGGCGTGGGTACCGACCATAACGGCATCATCGTGCTCCCAGAAGACACCAAGGTGGGCATACCCGCTGCGGAATACTATCACCTGGAGAGCGACTGGCTCATCGAGATAGACATCACTGCCAACCGCGCAGACGCGCTCTCACACTACGGTGTGGCACGCGACCTCTATGCGTGGCTGGTGCAAAACGGATACAAGACAAGCCTTCACCGCCCCGACTGCAGCAAGTTTTCCGTGGACAACCACGACCTGCCCATCGACGTGACCATAGAAAACACCGATGCCTGCAAACGTTATGCTTGCGTGAGTATCACAAACTGCGATGTGAAGGAATCGCCTGAATGGTTGCAAAATAAGTTGCGCACCATCGGTCTTCGCCCGATCAACAACATCGTAGACATCACCAACTATATCATGATGGCATATGGTCAGCCGCTCCACTGCTTCGATGCAGATATGGTGAAAGGTCACCACATCATCGTGAAAGACCAAAACGCCGGAAAGAAATTCATCACTCTCGACGGTGAAGAGCACACACTCGGTGAGCACGACCTGGCCATCTGCAATGAAGAAGAACCCATGTGTATCGCCGGTGTATTCGGCGGCAAGGGATCAGGCACCTACGAGAACACGAAGAACGTAGTGCTTGAGAGTGCCTATTTCCACCCCACATGGATTCGCAAGAGTGCACGCCGCCACGGCTTGAGCACCGATGCCTCGTTCCGTTTTGAGCGCGGCATCGATCCCAACGGCACCATCTATGCCCTCCAGCAGGCAGCTATTCTCTGCAAGGAGTTGGCTGGCGGCAAAGTGTCTATGGACATCAAGGACGTGTATCCCAACAAGATGAACGACTTTGAAGTAGACTTGGACTACAACTACGTAGACACCCTCATCGGAAAGCATATCGGCAAAGACACCATCAAGAGCATCGCCAACTCGCTCGAAATGAAGATTGTCGGGGAAAACGAGCAAGGACTGAAGCTGCTTGTTCCCGCCTATCGTGTGGATGTGCAGCGCCCTTGTGACGTGGTGGAGGACATCCTCCGCATCTACGGATACAACAATGTGGAAATACCACAGCAATTGAAGAGTTGCCTCACCATCGAGGGCGATGAAGACAAGAAGCACAAGCTGGAGAACCTCATCGGCGAACAACTTGTAGGCTGTGGTTTCAACGAGATCATGAACAACTCGCTCACCAAGGCAGCATATTATGAAGAGCTCAACCACTGGCATGCAGAAAACTGCGTACGCGTGATGAACCCGCTGAGTGCCGACTTGAGCGTAATGCGCCAGACCTTGCTATTCGGCGGACTGGAGAGCATCGTGCGCAATGCTAACCGCAAGAATGCCAACCTGCGCTTCTTCGAATTCGGCAACTGCTATCAGTTCCACCCAGAAAAGAAGAACGACGAAGATCCCATCAAGGCCTATACTGAAGACAACCACCTGGGCATTTGGGTGACAGGAAAACGCGTGGAAAGCAGTTGGGCACACGCCAACGAAAACAGCTCGTTCTATGAGTTGAAAGCATATGTAGACAACATCCTCGCCCGCATAGGTGTGCCACAAGGCGTGCTGATGGCAGCTCCCAGCGACAACGACGCATTCTCCAAGGGACTGGTCCTCACCAACCGTGGCGGCAAAGTGCTCGTTGACATGGGTATCATCAGCAAGAAACTGCAACACAAGTTTGACATTGCCAACGAGGTGTATTATGCTGACCTGAACTGGAGCGGACTAATGAAAGCCGTACAAAAGAGCAGCATACACTTCAAGGAGATCAGCAAATACCCGGCAGTGAGCCGCGATCTCGCCTTGCTCATCGACAAGAGCATCGAGTTCTCACAGATTGAGGAAATCGCACGGCAGACCGAAAAGAAGTTGTTGAAGAAGGTGGAGCTCTTCGACGTGTATGAGGGCAAGAACCTTCCGACAGGCAAGAAGAGCTACGCCGTCAACTTCATCTTGCAAGACGAGCAGAAGACCCTCAACGACAAGCAGATTGAAGCAATCATGAAAAAACTGATCTACAATCTGACAACCAAGTTGAACGCCGAGTTAAGATAAACAAAAACTATACAAAAATATAATAGATTTATTCCAATGGGAAGAGCATTTGAATATCGTAAAGCTACAAAGCTTAAGAGATGGGGCCACATGGCCAAGACTTTCACCAAGTTGGGCAAGCAGATTGCCATCGCAGTAAAGGCTGGCGGACCCGAACCCGAGAACAACCCCACCCTGCGTGCCATCATCGCCAACTGTAAGCGTGAGAACATGCCTAAAGACAACATCGCACGTGCCATCAAGAATGCGATGGGCAAAGACCAGAGCGACTACAAGGAAGTTACCTACGAGGGTTATGGTCCTCACGGAGTGGCTGTGTTCGTAGACACATTGACCGACAACACCACACGTACTGTGGCTGACGTGCGCTCCATCTTCAACAAGTTCAACGGCAACCTCGGCACCACAGGTTCTCTGTCGTTCCTCTTCGACCACAAGGCCGTGTTCACATTCAAAAAGAAAGACGGCTTGGACATGGACGAGATGATCCTCGACCTGATAGACTATGGTGTGGAAGACGAATACGATGAGGACGAAGAGACCAACGAAATCACCATCTATGGTGCACCGACAAGTTTCGGAGAAATCCAGAAGCATCTGGAAGCAGAGGGCTTCGAAGTGACAGGTGCTGAGTTCACCTACATCCCCAACGACTTGAAGGAAGTGACTCCCGAAGAGCGCGAAACACTCGACAAGATGATTGAAAAGCTCGAAGAGTTCGACGACGTACAAAACGTATTCACCAATATGAAACCTGAAACAAGCGGCGAGGAAGCATAATCCCCGCCCTATTCACATAAGTAAAAAGTGAAGCGCATGTGCTGTATGGACCATACAGGGCATGCGCTTCACTTTTTACGTCTATATAGTTAACCGGTTATCTGTTCTTCAACATCGCAATATCGCCCATCGACAAACCAGAAGCCTGGGACACCGTTTCCTGCGGAACACCCAAAGCCAACAGTTGTAATGCCATCTTTTCTTTAGCATTCCTTTCTCCTTCCGCACGACCTTCCGCACGACCTTCCGCACGACCTTCTGCACGACCTTCTGCACGACCTTCTGCACGACCTTCTGCAAGTCCTTGTTCAAGTCCTTTGGCACGCCCCTCTGCCAATCCTTTTTCAAAGCCTTGTTCCAAAGCTGTATCAAGCGAATTTTTGATGTCACGATATGCCTTCAGACTATCCTCATACTCACGCAACTCGTTAGGAGTAAACTTGGCAATCTCTGCTTCCTGGAAGAGCTTGGAAAATATCTTCTCCTTCAGCGCTGCCGGTCGTTTTTCAAGGCGTGAGAGGTTCTTCAGCACATAAAGCCACTTGTCATATTGCGTGACAAGCTCTTCCTCTGTTTTATTGAACTTGGCGATCTCTACATATTTGAAAGTCAACTTGTCGTTGAACACCTTATGCGTCTTCTTGTCGAGTAGCCCCACCTCATGGTTAATTTCATGCTTGTCGAATGCATCCTCGTCCATATCATAGTTGAGCAGAGCCACCGTATAGACATGCTCCAACTTAAAGTTCCAGTCAGTGCCCTTGGGCGCCTGTTCGCGGATGGGAAACGTGGAATAGAACAAGGAACGGTCCTTGAAATGTTTTTGGAAGGCATTCTGCATCTCCACGATAAACTTCTCCCCTTTCTCATTCTCGCAGTACACGTCGAAAATGGCCTTGCGCTCGGCAAATCCATCGCCCACATGCTCGCTATTGAGATATTTCACGTCCTTGATGACCTGAAAGCCTTCGAAGAGAGAGTTAAGGAAGTTGATGAGCAAATCCTTGTTGGGCTTTGTGCCGAAGATGCGCTTGAAACCGAAATCGGTCAGCAGACTTATGTATCGTTCTTCTATCCGTCTCATAAAAATCCTTATTTGTCTAATTTTTGGGTAAAGTTACGCTTTTCCTCCAAAACTAACAAACTTATGCGCTTGTTTTAGCTTCACTTTTTAGCCCGAACAGAGCAAGCACCGGATTTTGGCACCAAGAAGCGCAATGCAAACGTTAATTTATGCAAATGATAGGATGATTGAATTGTCATTCATTACGCCATTCACGAATAATTGTATAACTTTGCATTCGCAAATGAGGAAAGTTGGCAGAGTGACCGAATGCGCTGGACTCGAAATCCGGTATACCCTCTTTCGGGTATCGGGGGTTTGAATCCCTCACTTTCCGCTATGGTCGGTGTAGCACATGTAGAGAATGGTGTGCCACACCGATTTTCTTTTCCAAGAATCTCAGTTATTCACTACGCCATGGCGCATGATGTGTGGCGGGGATTAAAAAGGTGAGCTGCCGCCCTCTTCTTCCGTCAACGTCACCACGGTACTTTTGCCACTTCTTGGAAATTTTTATTACGGAAATCATGAGTGATTTTTATTTCGGAAATCATGAGCCTATACCTCAAGGGCTCATGAGTATAGCCTCGGGAACCCTTGAGGTTATACTCATGGACGGATGAGGTTATACTCATTGACTCATGGGGACTATTTCGGGGGACTACTTTAGAGAATAAAAAGAAAAAGCCCTGTAAATCAAAGACTTACAGGACCCTATTGCGGAGAGAGAGGGATTTTATTCCACTCTACCATAGGCTGTAACTTGTTGACTAT
>CAVJZZ010000082.1:0-10894 GCA_963654295.1 Lachnospiraceae bacterium
TCTGATGCGCAAATCAAGCGCAAAACGTAGTAGTCGACGCGTCCCCGCGTCGACCCTGGGCTTTTGAATTGCTTGTCACGCATACCTCATGCGCTTCGAACAAGCACAAGGGCTGCGGCGGGGGCGCCGCGCCTACTATGACAAGCGCTTCTGATGCGCAAATCAAGCGCAAACGTAGTAGTCGACGCGTCCCCGCGTCGACCTTGGCGCTTTATGGATTATATGGGCAAAAAAAATGAAGTAGTACTTCGTTGGGCAATGAAGTACTACTTCGATGGGCAATGAAGTACTACCTCGTTGGGCAATGAAGTACTACCTCGATGGCGGATGAGGTATACCCTCGTGGGCACTTGAGGTTATACTCGTGGGCACTTGAGGTTAACCTCGTCTGAAAAGTATGTTAACTTAGGGATGAAGGATGCTGGTTTGCTGACCGACAGGAAGCTGCTTGGAATCAGAAGACAGTCAACTCTGAACCTTTGAGAGAAACCTTTACCTGCTGCATGCTGTTGAGCGACTCGACCACCTCTTGGATTGTGTCGGTGCGGCGCACGAAGAAACGCATGCGGAGTTTCTTGGTGTCATCGTTATAGTTTTTCACCGTGACGTTGTAATATTCGCTCAGCGTACGGAGGATCTCTGACAATGAAGTGTTGTCGAAATAGAGATAGCCGTCGCGCCACATGGTATAGACCTCTGTGTCAACGGGTTTGACGGAAACCGACTGGGCGGTGATGACCGCCTGAGAACCTGGGGTGATATGACGCCACGGATGGCTATCATCAGCCTTCAAACCGCCGTCATCATCCAGACAATCAGAAGTCCCCACAGCCACCTTGCCCGTCACGAGAGTGACACACTCAGTACCGTCGGGACGCGAGGTTACGTCGAACTCGGTGCCATAGACACGCGTAGCCGAACGCTTGGTAACGACCACAAACGGGGTTTCGGCATCATGAGTGACCACGAAATATGCCTCACCATCCAAGTGCACCTCACGCACCTTGTCGGCAAACTGACTCGGGAAAACCAAACGACTGCCCGGATGCAGATAAACTTTACTATTGTCGGGCAAGCAGACCACCGCCTCTTTGCCATAAGGAATGGTGATGGAGGCCGCACGGGTGGAGTTGTCAAGATGAGAGGCATCGACAATCACCTGACGTGCAGTAGCCGTAATGGCGGGGTGCGACTTGGTCTCTGGCAATTCCTCGCCATTGGCATCGGTGATGCGCACCACACTGTCGGTGACCGGAACCTCACACATAGCCCGCAGATCCACAGGTTTGGGCTTCAAGAAGAAAATGAAACCAGCCACCAGTGCTGCCGCAGCCAGCAGTCCGACCACAAGGCGAACCGTACGGCGACCTGCCGTAGACTTCACTTCACCTTCGTCCACGCCATCCTCCACCCCATCCTCGGGAAGAGAATCTGCTGATGCAGCCGCATGACGATTCTTGAAGCGTTGCAACGCATCCTCTACATCCACATGACGTCGCGACTGACACACCTGCTTCCGTGCCACAAGCAATGCCTTGCAGTCTTCGGCGAGTTGCGGGTCGTCGAGCAGTGCCTCCACCTGTTCATCCGTGAGCAGTTGGGGCTTGTTGATGATGTTATATAGTTTTTCGTCTGTCGTCATGAAGCTATGCTTATATATGAAAACGTTTATAACCGGAATGAGGTACGCCTTTTACCTTATTTTAAATCTTTATCACTATCTTTTCGCATCTGCCGGAACAAGGAGAGCGCCTTCGACACATGCTTTTTCACGGTGTTGACAGAAATGCCCATCATCTCCGCCACCTCTTTATAAGTATGTCCGTCGACATAGCACGCCACGAAGATTTCCCTGGAAGGCGGCTGGAGCTTCGCCAACGCCTTTGCCACATAGCGCTCGCGCTCTTCGGCTTCCAGCGGGTTGGCATCCTCGGAATAGTCGGACGTCATCGCCTGCACATATTGCACATAACTCTGGGCATGACGCTTGTGGCGCAAGACATCCAAGCACTTGTTGCGCACGTCTTTATAAAGAAAACTCTTGATGGCGTCAGACTGGATGTTGCCGAAATTCAACCACACGTCTTCGAACGCCATGCTCACCACGTCCTGACTTTCAGTCTCGTCGAGGAATTGCCTGGCGAAGTAATAAAGCGCCTCGTAATATTGCCTGAATATGGTGTCAAAATCCTTGATTTCTTCCATACGTGCAGTTGACAACAACCATGAAGCCATGCCCGCGCCTGACAGCGGTACACAGCGATATCTACTCTCTCTTTTATATATTGAAGCCCGCCCCACAGCGCATGCACGCCATGCCGACAGGCTCTGTTATGCTTCTTCCTTGAAGTCTACATATTCCCCCTCGTCCTTCGGGAATATCTTGCGGTTTGCCTCCTCCGGACTCCGCTCGTCGATGATTGTCTCGTTGCAACTCTGACTGTAATCACGACGCCTTTGCCCCGATGCGCTCCTACGTTCACGGGATTTCTGCTGTTCACTGCCGAAGCCGCCCATCTGTTCCTGGAACTTGCGTGCCATGCCGTGCAGACGGCGATAGATGGTGAATGCGATCACCAATACCATAATGACAGCAAACAGGAAGACCATGAAGATGAAATGCAGAAAAGCAGCCATAGAGCGTTATCCTTTGATTTTGTCGAGAACGACGGAAAGTATCACATAGCAGGCTATCACCACGGCAAAGCCAGTGATGCCCAGCAAGCCGAGCACGACGGCACTGAAGAGGATGAACGAATACTTCACCTCGTTGCCCTTCCAGCCCCACTGCTTGAACTTGAGTGCAAACATCGGGATTTCTGCCACGAGCAGCCAACTGGTGAGGAGCACCAATGCCATGATAACCGGAAGCATCCACGTGCTTGACTCTATCACATCGCTACCCCCCACGATCAAGGCTCCCCAGAAGAGGGCGTTGGCAGGCGTAGGCAAACCAATGAAAGATGTGGTCTGCCGCTCGTCGAGATTGAACTTGGCAAGACGAAGGGCAGAAAATGCTGCCACGATGAAGGCAAAATAGGGAAGATAGGGGCGCAAGGGTTCCACGGCAGCGGGATAGTCCATCACTGCCAACTCGGAGAAGATGATGGTGGCAGGCGCCACACCAAAGGTGACATCATCAGCGAGCGAGTCGAGTTCCTTGCCGATGGGTGACGACACATGCAGCAGTCGGGCGCTCATGCCGTCGAAGAAGTCGAAAACGGCACCGATGATAATCCATACGAGCGCCATCTTCGGGTTGCCACCGAATGCATAAGAGGTGGCTATGCAACCCGAAACAAGGTTGCAACATGTGATTGTGTTGGGTATGTGTTTCTTGATATGCATGATCCGCTATTTTAGTTTGGCTATCACGGTCTGGTCGCCCACCGTGGTCTGCCCCATCTTTACACAGACCTCGGTACCCAAAGGAAGGTAGACATCTACGCGGGAGCCGAACTTGATGAAGCCCAGATGTTCGTCGATATAGCAGTCTTCGCCCTCCTTGGCATAGGTGATGATGCGACGAGCCACTGCGCCCGCAATCTGCCGGCACAGCACGTCGACGCCGTCGGGTGTGGTGATCAACACGTCGGCATGCTCGTTCTCCTCGCTTGCCTTGGGCAGCCAAGCCTTGTGGAAGTTGCCGTTCTGATGGTGCACATGCTTCACCTTGCCGTCAACGGGAAACCAGTTGGCATGCACATTGAACAGGCTCATGAAGATGGAAATCATCAAGCGGCGGTCGTGGAAGTATTCGTTTTCCTCCACTTCCTCGATTACCACCACCTTACCGTCAGCCGGAGCCACGACTATCTTGTCGGTATCTTCCTCATTGAAATATCTAATCGGACATCTGAAGAAATTGAGCACGATACTGTAGACAACCGCGAACACCGCCACAAAACACCAGAACGGGATTTTCGTTTCAAATGCCTGCCACAATACCACGGCCATCGCTACGATCAAGAACAAGCCGTAGATGAGAGTATCGTTTCCTTCGCTATGTATTCTTATTTTTTTAAGTTTCTTTATTTTTTTCCCCATGGTTGGTAAAGGATTCGTATTTGGGGTACAAAGTTAATGCAAAACCGAGACAATACAAAATAAATCCTTTCATTTTTAACATTCCGTGCTTCCTCGGGCATTTTTCGCGACATTCGCTTGTGTATTCCAAGTTTTAGGTTTAACTTTGACGTGTTTAATCATTTCTATATATGCAAGATTTCGTACACCTGCACGTCCACACCTATTATTCCATCCTTGACGGTCAGTCGAGCATTCCGAAGCTGGTAGACAAGGCGATTGCAAATGGGATGAGGGGTATGGCGATCACCGATCACGGTGACATGTTCGGCATCAAGGAATTCTATAACTACTGCAACAAGGTGAACGGCAAGCTCAAAGACGAGGGCAAGCCGGAGTTCAAGCCTATCTTCGGATGCGAGATGTATGTGGCGCGGAGGAAGAAGAGCGACCGCAGCGACCCGAAACTGGACAAGAGCGGCTATCACCTGATTGTGTTGGCAAAGAACTATCACGGATACAAGAACCTCATCAAACTCGTGTCGCGCGCATGGGTTGACGGTTTTTATATGCGCCCGCGTACGGACCGCGAGGACCTGGAGAAATATCACGAAGACCTGATTGTCTGCTCTGCCTGTATTGCCGGCGAGGTGCCCGCAAAAATTCTGCAGGACGACATCGAGGGGGCAAGGGAGGCTATCGAGTGGTATCAACGCGTGTTCGGTGACGACTACTATCTGGAATTGCAGCGCCACGAGGTGAAAGACCCGAACGTGAGAGCCAACCGCGAGACCTTCCCCCTGCAACAGAAAGCCAACCGCGTGATCATTGAACTCGCCAAGGAATACGGCATCAAGTTGGTCTGCACCAACGACGCCCACTTTGTGGACCAGGAAAACGCAGAGGCACACGACCACCTACTCTGTCTGGCAACGGGCAAGGACCTGGACGACCCCAACCGTATGTTGTATTCCAAGCAAGAGTGGTTCAAGACAAGGGAAGAGATGAACGAGGTGTTTGCCGATGTGCCCGAGGCGCTCGACAACACCTGCGAGATACTCGACAAGGTGGAGACCTACTCCATCGACCATGCTCCGATCATGCCCTTCTTCCCCATTCCCGAGGAGTTCGGCACGGAGGAAGACACGAGAAAGAACTTCACCGAACAACAACTCTATGAAGAATTCACCCGCGACGAGAACGGCAACGAGATCATGTCGAAGGAAGAAGCTGACAAGAAGATCAAGAAGCTCGGTGGGTATGACAAGATATACCGCATCAAGTTTGAAGCCGACTACCTCGCCAAACTTGCCTATGACGGTGCGAAGAAACGCTACGGCGACCCACTGCCGCAGGAGGTGGCAGAGCGCGTGAAGTTTGAACTTCACATTATGAAAACCATGGGTTTCCCGGGCTACTTCCTTATCGTGCAGGACTTCATCAACTCGGCACGCGACGAACTGGGGGTGATGGTGGGACCCGGCCGTGGTTCGGCAGCAGGTTCGGTGGTGGCATATTGCCTTGGCATCACCAAGATAGACCCGATCAAATACGACTTGCTGTTCGAGCGTTTCCTCAACCCCGACCGTATCTCGCTGCCTGATATCGATACCGACTTCGACGACGACGGTCGCGGAAAGGTGCTCGAATGGGTGGAAGACAAATACGGTCACGACAAGGTGGCACACATCATCACCTACGGAACCATGGCCACCAAGAATGCCATCAAGGACGTGGGGCGCGTGGAAAAGGTGCCGCTCGCCGTGGTGAACCACCTGTGCAAGCAGATACCGGACAAGTTGCCCAACGGCAAGAAGATGAACCTGCCCAACGCCATCGAGTGTATCCCCGAACTGAAGAATGCGGAAGCGTCGAGCGACATCCATCTGCGCAACACCATGTCGTACGCCAAGATGCTCGAAGGAACCGTGCGCGGTACGGGTATCCACGCATGCGGCACCATCATCTGCCGAGATGCCATCAGCGACTGGGTGCCCGTATCTACCGCGGAAGACAAGGCAGACCCTGGGCACAAGTTGCTCTGCACGCAGTATGACGGACACGTGATCGAGGAGACTGGACTGATCAAGATGGACTTCCTGGGTTTGAAGACCCTATCGATCCTAAAAGAGGCCGTGGAAAACGTGCGCCTCAGCACCGGCCACGAGATAGACCTCGACACTATTCCCATCGACGACGAACAGACCTACCAGTTATATAGCGAGGGCCGCACGGTCGGCACCTTCCAGTTTGAGTCGGCAGGCATGCGCAAATACCTGCGCGAGCTTCATCCCACGGTGTTTGAAGACCTCATCGCCATGAACGCCCTCTACCGCCCGGGACCTATGGACTACATTCCCTCGTTTATCGCCCGAAAGAACGGCAGGGAGGAAATCAAGTACGACATCCCGTGCATGGAGAAATACCTGAAAGACACCTACGGCATCACCGTCTATCAGGAGCAGGTCATGTTGCTCAGCCGCCAGCTCGCCAACTTTACTCGAGGAGAGAGCGACGCGCTGCGTAAGGCGATGGGTAAGAAGAAGAAAGCCATCGTAGACGCGATGAAGCCGAAGTTCATCGAAGGAGGAAAAGCCAACGGCCACGACCCGAAGGTGCTGGAGAAGATATGGGCAGATTGGGAGAAATTCGCCTCCTATGCGTTCAACAAGTCGCACGCCACCTGCTACTCGTGGGTGGCATACCAGACGGGCTATCTGAAAGCCCACTACCCCGCCGAATACATGGCGGCTGTGATGAGCCGAAGTTTGAACAACATCACCGACATCACCAAGCTCATGGACGAGTGCAAGGCGATGGGCATCGAGTGTCTCGGTCCTGACGTGAACGAGAGCCGCATCAAGTTCAGCGTCAACTCGCACGGTGCCATTCGTTTCGGACTCGGTGCCATCAAGGGCATGGGCGATGCTGCCTCGCAGAACCTCATTGCCGAGCGCGAGAAGAACGGTCCCTTCAAAGACATCTACGACCTGCTCCAACGCGTGGACCTGAAAGCATGCAACCGCAAGGCACTCGAATGTCTGGCGCTCAGCGGTGGACTGGACAGCTTCGGTATCGCCCGCGAACGATATGTATGTGCTGACGGTAACGGATCGTATCTCGATACGCTGATACGCTACGGACAGCGCTTCCAACAGGAAAAGAACGAGGCCATGTGCTCTCTGTTCGGCGCTGGCAACGAGGTGGAGATAGCCCATCCCCAACCACCTGTGGCAGAATCGTGGGGACTCATCGAGAAGTTGAACCGCGAGCGCGACCTCGTGGGCATCTATCTGTCGGCACATCCGCTCGACGACTATCGCATCGTGCTGGAGAAATTCTGCAATACCACGTGCCCGGAACTGGCTGACTTGAAAGAACGTCTGAACCGCGACCGATCCGAGGAAGAACGCGAGAAAGATGCGCCGGGAAGCGTAGACGTGACCTTAGGTGGCATCGTGACCAATCTGAAAGAGGGCTACACGAAGACCAACAAACCCTATATCGTCATCACCATCGAGGACTACGAGGGTGCCGGCGACATCTTCCTGATGGGCGAGGAAAGCGGCAAATGGCGGGGCATGTTCCCCGTCGGGGCAGCGGTATTCGTGAAAGCCACCTGTGGACAGAAGTATGCCAACTCGCGCTACGTAGACTTCCGCATTACGGAAGTGCAGTATCTGCAAACGGTATTGGAAAACAAGGTGAACAAGCTCATCATCCGCGTCAACTCCGACGTGATAGACGACACATGGGTGAACAACATCTCGACCATCATCACCGACCATCCCGGCAGAACAGAGGTACACTTCCAGATACACGATGTGGAGCACAATGAGAACATCAACCTCTACAGCCGGTCGAAGCGCACGTCTGTGCCAAGGGAGCTGATTGCATTTCTTGAGAACTTCGACGGACTGTCATACGAAATAAATTGATAGCTTTTTGGCAGATTATTTGCCTGATACAGAATAAAGAACTATTTTTGCAACGGAATTAACAACAAGAACAAAGAATAAAGAATAAAACAATGGAAGTAAAGATTACAAACGAGAATTTCGAGACTTATCAGAATGGTGACCAACCATTGGTTGTAGACTTCTGGGCTACATGGTGCGGCCCCTGCCGTCAGATTGCTCCCATCGTGGGCGAACTGGCTGAAGAGTATGACGGTAAGGTGGTAGTGGGCAAGTGCGACGTGGAAG
Organism: Lachnospiraceae bacterium; assembly: GCA_963654295.1. Lineage (GTDB taxonomy): Bacteria > Bacteroidota > Bacteroidia > Bacteroidales > Bacteroidaceae > Prevotella. The sequence goes on from CAVJZZ010000082.1 coordinate 8,232, forward strand.
AGGCTGACGAGATTGCAGCCCAGTTCGGCATCCGCAACATCCCGACGATTCTCTTCATCAAGAACGGTGAAGTGGTAGACAAGCTCGTAGGCGCTGCTCCGAAGTCGAAAATCGAGGATAAGTTCAAGGCTCTCCTGTAGGATTAACCCCCAAAGCGACATGAAGAAATTGTTCGTAATGGCAGCTGCCGTCATTGCAATGGCCAGCTGTGGCAACAAGACTGCCCAGAACAACGGCACCGTAGCCGACTCTACCGAGTATAATCCCGTAGAGGAGACCGTTGCCAGTGCTGCAGACGCTGCCACCTCGACCGTAGCCGACTCGCTGACCAAGGTGCTCGGCGAGCAGTTGACAGCCAAGGACGCCAAGCAGGTGCAAAGCACGATTGCTGCCGTGATGGCAAAATACCAGGAACTGGTGAAGGCAGGAAAGACGGAAGAAGCCGCCAAATATGCCTCTCAGGTAAAGGCGTTCGTGAACGAGCATGCCGAGGAGATTAAGAATCTGTCGTCGGGCAACGCTACCGTAGCCGATGTGGTAAACGGCATTGTCAACCTCCCCACCAATGCCAAGCAGGCTGCCGAAGCTGCTGCCAGCGCAGTGAACAGTGACGCTAACGCTGCTGCCAATGCGGCAAAGACAGCTGTAAAGAAGGCTGAGAGCGACACCAAGAAAGCCGTTTCCGATGCCAAGACCGCAGCTTCAAAGAAAGTGAACGAAACCAAGGACGCAGCCGAAGCAGAGGCAAAAGCCAAAGTGGACAATGCCAAGCAGCAGACACGTGATGCTGCCAACAAGGCTGTGAACAACGCACTCAACAAGGTGCTCGGTCAGTAATGGCTTTGACACCTATATTTTATATTTAGCATAAGCTCAGGGGGGATTGTCAGCGGACATCTCCCCTTGAGTTATTTTTTATGGCGGCATTTCACATTACCGCCCCTCAATACAACAACATAATGAAAATAACATTCACCCCCCAGTTTTCCATCATTGCAGGATAACATTATTGACACTGTTGCTAACCATGCTCGCCATGCCAATGAGTCTGTGGGCTGACAATCAAGCATACATCCATTTTAGCGATGACGGCTTGACCATGACCTTCCGCTATGACGGCGACAAGCAAGACGGCGACTACAGTATTGGCGACTACATTGCTGTTAACGATAATTTAGAAGTACCAAAATGGATGCAAGACAGCAAGATAAAAACTGTTACCAAGGTGGTTTTCGATGCGAGTTTCGCTGCTGCACGTCCCACCACGTGTTCATATTGGTTCTGCCCCATGACATCTCTAAAGGATATCGAGGGTATGAATTACCTCAACACGTCGGAAGTCACCAATATGTATGCCATGTTCGCCGGTTGTACAAGTCTCACATCCCTCGACCTCTCATCATTCGACACGCATAATGTCGATGACATGAGTGAAATGTTCGGCTATTGCACAGCTCTTACGTCGATAAACTTCTCTTCGTTCAATACATCGAAAGTTGACTGTATGTATGGAATGTTTAAAGAATGTTCAAGCCTCACTACACTCGACCTCACTTCGTTCAACACTCCAATTTTGAGTGAAATTGATTATATGTTCCAGAATTGTTCGTCGCTCATATCAATCTTCGTGAGCGACAGCTTTGTAATGACCGACGATTGCTCTGGCTATGGTATGTTTGAAGGCTGCAACTCACTACTTGACTACGATGAGAATAATACGAACTATGACATGGCGAATGCCGATAACGGTTACTTTATAAAGATTGAAAGTGGAGCCACAAAGTGGGTTGACTACGACAAGACCACCAAAACACTCGCGTTCCACTATGACGCACAACGGAATTCTGCCAGTGGCAACACATACGATGTTCCCTCCGGTACTACAGACAGTCCGGATTGGCTTGCACACAAAGAAGATGTGGAACACGTGGTAATAAACAAAGCTTTCAATTCTGTATCCCCCACAAGTTTCCATAGTTGGTTTAAGGGAATGAGTAATCTTGCCAGCTTTGACGGTTTGACGTACCTCAATACACAGAAAGTAACCGACATGAGTTCCATGTTCGAAGGTTGCACCTCCATCACCTCTATTGACCTCAGTTTGTTCAACACTGCCAATGTTGCCGACATGAGCCATATGTTTGCCGACTGTTCCTCGTTGACTTCCATCTATGCAACTGACAAATTCACTGTGGCTGACGATTGCAAGGGAGACGATATGTTCAAGAACAGTACCAAACTTCCTAACTACGAAGACACTAAAACGGGCAAGGAAATGGCCACTTTAAGAGGATATTTCACCAAGAAAGCCATCATGTGGGTAGAATACCAAGATAGTACCAAAACGTTGACGTTCCGCTACGACAATAAAATAGACGATACGGATGCTACCGACAAATTTAGGGTTAGTAGCTCATCAGATATGCCGAAATGGTATACTTCCAACTATTCAAGGAGCGTGGAGAAGGTGGTGATAGACTCCACGTTTGCAGATGCCCGTCCGACGACATGCAATAGCTGGTTCTTCTACATGGATAATCTCACCGACATAGAAGGTCTGGAATATCTCAACACGTCGGAGACTACCGATTTTTGTAGCATGTTTTGGGAGTAAGTCAACTCAACTGTGTCAAGAGGGTTTAGCTTGAACTGCTGGGGGACAA
>CAVJZZ010000083.1:0-10694 GCA_963654295.1 Lachnospiraceae bacterium
ACCTACCTGCCCATCTACGATGTGATGTTCATCGATGCCACCGGGGCGGACAATGCAGATGTCTATTTCTAAAGCCTCAGCGGCGCAGTTTAAAATTTCCGTGGCAATAACCCGCTTCTGCTAACCAAATATAGAAAAGAATGGATATGAAATCAAGGTTATTCCTGTCTATCGGTTCTGAAGAATAACAAAAGCCCATAGATAGAACTGAATGAGCAATCGCTCTCAGTACCGATTTCAGTAACAGTTAAGCGAAACTCCAGTTTAGGTTAGCCGGTACTGCAGTTTCACTTAACTGGTACTGCAGTGATACTTAGCTGGTACTGGGCATGAGACTATCCTTATGTTTTCAGGCGATTAAATCCGTCGTCAAACGCAGATATTTGGAGGGGTTCAGAACTGCTACCGAGCTGTGTATCAAGCACGGAAGCAGGAGTCGACGCGCCCCGCGTCGACCTTAGCGCAGACAAAGAGCATCGCGCCCGCCAACACGATTGCCAAAGCTTCTTGTGAATACAAATTCGGCTTTTATTAGGCTATTCTTTCCAAAAACACTATCTTTGCATAAGATAGGATGCACTCGGCAATTTGAAAGCAAGCTTTCATTGCGCTCATTTGCACTATCTTTGCATAAGACACGCTAAAACCTACCTATGAAAAATCATCCAGACAAAGAAATGACCACACACGGTGTGAAGCAAGCATTTGCCACCTTATTTATATATATGTGCGCTGCGCTGACCTTCGCACAGACCGTAAGCCACACCACACGCTACGACGAACAATGGGGCATGGCACAATGGCACATCACCAAAATGCTGCAAGACAGGAAGGGATTCATGTGGTTCTCCACATGGAACGGACTGACGCGTTTCGACGGCTATGAATACGTCACCTTCAAGACCCATGCCGGCGACGGATGCCCCGTAACAACCGACCGCATACGCGACATCGAACTGGCACCCGACGACAACATCTACTGCATGTTTGACGAGGTGTGGTATCTGTTCGACCGAAAGACGGGACGATTCTCTCCCGTATCCAGTGCGCTCAACAAGCGGCTCACACAGGCGCACGCCTCGTTCAAACAGTCAAAAGGAAGCAACCATGCCAACGGCGAACATGTGAAACGCCAGATGCACGACCATCAAGGCAATCTGTGGCAACTCACCGACCAAGCCGTCATCAAGCACACCACCTACGAGGTGCCCTGTATTCCCTTTTCACAAGAACGGCCTTCACAAGCCAGATGCTTCATGGTGGAGCACCGTTCCCGCCACTATTGGGTGACCACCAAGGACGAGAACACCGTGCGCCGCTTCACTGCCGACAACCGCTGTGAGGGATATCTCACGCCCCAAGGCACGCTCTCGTCCACCTACACCACCTTTCCATCCGCCGTCTACGCCATGTGCCAACTTGATGACGGCACTATCCTGCTCGGCACGAAACCCGACGGTATCTTCCGGCTCACGCCACGCACACATGCCGACGGATATGATGTCAGCCGCCTATCGCTGGGCAACGAAAGGGCAAACGCCGTCTACGACATCCGTCAGGATGCCGTAGGACGCATCTGGATAGCCACGTTCGACGGCATCTTCTACATGACATCACGCTCTGCCACGCCAAGACACATCAAACAGACCGCCAACTGGCGCGTGCGCTTCCTCCATCTCTCACACGACGGAAAGGCCCTGATGGCTGCCACCACCACAGGACTTGCCATTGCGCCCATGCCCCGAAAGGGGAATGAGCCGCACACCCGCTTCATCCTCCACAGCAGGGAGCCCAACCGCATGGAGAGTCTGAACAACAGTGCCACGATGGACATATGCGAGACCACCGGCGGACGCATCTTCGTGAGCACCGAAAGCGGCGGCATCAACGAGTTTGCCGCAAGCCAGCGCTTCAGCCGGCAAATCAACTTCAAGCACTATAACCAGACTACGGGCTTCGACTCCGATGTTGCCCTGTCGCTCACGCTCATTGGCGACAAACTGCTGGTGGTAGGAGGAAACACCATCTCCACATTCAACCTGAAAAGCGGTGTGATAGCCAACTACGGCAAGGCCTTCTTCCACCAAGTCCACCAATATAGCGATGCACACCCCACCCTCTTGCCCGACGGCAGATGGATTTTCGGCATGCAAGACGGAGCCTTCACCCTTGCTGCTGCCGACCTTACCGTGCGCGGCCAAATGCCTCCACTTGTCCTCACAGGCATCCAGATAGAACGCGATCCGCGACAACTCTGTGTAGACCACCTCACATCCGTGAGCCTCAACAGCCGGCAACGCACCCTCACCGTGACGTTTGCCGCCCTTGACCTGCGCGCACCGGAAGACATCAAATACGCCTTCCGGCTGCATCCCGACGACGACTGGACATTCATCGGCAACACCCATGCCGTCACCCTGCCCGACATGAAACCCGGTGACTACCAGCTGCAACTGCGCAGCACCAACGCCGACGGCATGTGGGTGGACAACGTGCGCAGTCTGCAACTGCACATCACGCCCAAGTTTACGGAGACCTTATGGGCGCAGGCGTTAGGATTCATCCTGGTGCTCGCCATCCTGCTCGGCGGCATCTATGCCACCGTCACCATCCGTCGCACCCGCCGCAAGCAGCGTGAAACGCTCGCAGCCTATCTTGCCCTGCTCGACAACCATACAGCAATTGCCACAGCAAGCAAGGCTTCCGATAGCACCACATCAGAGTCCACCGCCCCGACAACACCCGTGAACGAAGAAGACGAACGGCTGAAACGGAAGATCATGCAGTTTGTGGAAGCCAACCTCGACAACTCGGAGGCCAGCATCGAGGAGATGGCAAGCGCCGTGGCCATGTCGCGGTCGGGATTGAGCCGCAAGATGAAGAAGCTGACAGGACTGTCGCCCGCCGAATTTCTGCGGGAAGCGCGCATCAAACATGCCTGCCGACTGCTCCGCGAAACCACCCGAAACGTGTCGGAAGTGGCATACGCCTGCGGCTTCACCGATCCTAAATATTTCGGCAGGACATTCAAGCAACTGGTCGGCTCATCACCTTCTGACTACCGGGCCAACAGATAAAGTGCTATAGAGTGGGCGGATTTGTGCCTTTGCTACAAATCCGCCCACTCTATGGCATAAAAATACCCATACACATCACTTGTTTTAGGCTAATTTTGCACCGTGATACATTACCAATAGCTAAAACAAGTATGAAAAAAATCTTTACTTTGTGTCTGGCATGGACCATGACCTTCGCCTCCCTCACCGCGGCAGGAGCCGTCAAGGTGCACACCATTGGCGACTCGACCATGCAGACCTATGATGAAAACAGCACCAACACACGTGGTTGGGGCCAGTATCTGCAACAGTTTTTCCAGGGAGTCACCGTCAACAACCGCGGCAAAGCCGGTGCCAGCAGCAAGAGTTTCTATCGAGAAACGGCATACTGGCAGAATGTGAAGACCCAGATGCAGGCGGGCGACTATGTGCTCATCCAGTTTGCCCACAACGACGAGAAGAACAACGGCATGGACGGCGACGAGCTGAAAGCCTACTATGAGAAGACCGGGCAGACCGAGCTTGCCAACTCAACAGACTACCGCGGCACCACTCCTTCGGGCACCTATAAGGAATATCTGCGCAAGTATGTCAACGAGACACGGGCGGCAGGGTGCAATCCGGTGCTGGTGTCGCCCATCTGCCGCATGTATTTCTCGGGCAACACCATCCGCCGCAACGGACAGCATGACCTGGGCGACGACTTCAAGAAGTTGACCGACGACGGCATCCTGGAGAAACAGAAGGTGGCATCCACCGACCACTCCATGGACTATGTCTACCAGATGAAGCTCGTGGCTGAAGAACTGGACGTGCCCTACATCGACCTGATGACTGCCACCAAGGAACTCTATCTGAGCTACGGCGACGAGAAATGCCACAACGTGCTCGGCGACCAGAAAGGCAGTACGCACCTCGCCACCACTGGTGCCACGCTCATCGCACGCCTGTGCGCCCAACTGCTCAAGAACGCCGGCATACTGAGCGACTATATCGTATTGCCATCGGAGCTTACCGCTTCGCCCACAGAAATCGACTTGGGTGAAGCCTACAAGGGGCAGACGCTCACCAAGGAAATCTCGTTGAGCGGCTTTTCACTGGTTCCTGCCAGCGGCACTGTGACACTCTCGGCAGACAACGGCATCACTCTGTCGGCAGACAAAGAGACATGGGCGTCGACCGTCACCTTAGACTATACCGACGGCACCCTCATCAAGAACTGCTACATGCAAATGTGCCTCACCAAAGAGGGCGAACAGAACGGCACCGTCACCGTGAAACAAGGCGACCACACCATCACCATCCCCGTGAAAGCCTCGGCAGTGAGTCTAGAGGGAGGAACAGATGTGAATGCCTACTGGCGACTGGAAGCCAACGACGAATGTACACTCACTGGATCAGCCACCGTCGTTCCCGAAACCTTCATGGGCATGCACGTGCAGCGCTATTCCAACCCGAATGCCAACACCGTATGGCCTGAATGGACCCAATTCGAGGCAACGCGCAAGACGCAACGCAACCTCATCGACGGCGAGAAATGGCCCGAAGGGGAAATCGACGAGGTGTCTACGCGCTACATACAGTTTGGCATCACTGCCGCTGCCGGCACAGAACTCAAGATAGACTCGATCGGCATGTTCATCTGCGGATGTGGAGGAAACGGCATGCGCTGCAAGATCTACTACTCGACAGAAGCCGACTTTGCCAACCCACAAAACATATTCTTCCCGGCAAGTATGCCTGCCAACAACATGCTGGAAGTGAGCGCACGCCCCGTGGTCTCGCTGAAAGAAGGTCAGACCCTGCTCGTCCGCATATACCCTTGGTATAACGGTGCAGCCACAGGCAAGACCATCTGCGTAAGCGACGTCACTATCCACGGCAAAGCTATGGACGCCACCGGCATCAGAAACATCACAGCCGACAACGCCGACATGCGTTGCTATAATTTGGCAGGCATGGTTGTATACCGTCCGTCAAAAGGATTCTATATCAAAGGCAACCGCAAATACTTCGCAAAACAATAACATAGGGCAACGGTAAACGCCCGTCCCATACAATCAATCAACCCAAACAAACAACAATGAAAAAGATTAGACCTTTCCTATGCCTGCTCCTTGCCTGGCTGGCAAGCACGGCAATCCATGCTGACGAGCTCTCGGTGACATGGCCTTTTGACAAGGCTACTGCCAACGAGACATCGGGCACGCCATCTGCGCAGGGCATCCTTTCCTATTCCAACGTCACCTTAGGTAGCGAGTTGGACTACTTAGACGCGTGCAAAACAAGCGACGTAACCATGTCGCGCATCCAGCCGACCGTCAGCAACGTCGGATACAACAAGGACGACAACGCCATCATCCTCTCGCTCAAGCTGAAGAAAGGACTCCGTTTCTCGCCCAAGACATTCTCGTTCAACGCCAGCCGCTACGGCACCAATGGCGGAGCACTCGACGTCGTAGCATACTGCGGCACCCAAAGCACAACACTCGTCACCGGCTACCGACCCGAGAAATCCAGCCTGTATGACAAGAACAGCTACGACCTCACCGCCCTGGGCGAGCTGACGGAAGAACTGCAAGTGAAGATATATGTCAAGAGCCTTGCCAACAACAAGCAGATTGGCTTCTCAAACTTCACCATAACAGGAACCGTGAACGGCACGGCAGAAGAGGTGAAAGCCTACTCGCTCGCCGTCAAGGTCGATGACACGAAAGCCGGAACCGTAGTCTCCAACCCTTCTGCCAGCAGTCTCGACGAAGGAACCCCGGTGACACTCACAGCAACCGAAAACTTCGGCTACCACTTCGACCACTGGGCAGACGCTGCCGGCACATCCGTATCGACAGAAAACCCATACACGTTCGACATCCATGCCGACACAGACCTCACCGCCGTCTACAACGCCAAGAAGGTGTATGCACTCCATCTCTCGATGACCAACGGCGCACTCGACAACAGTGTCAACGTGGAACCGACAGGAAACATGGTAGACGGCACCTACTACTATGAAGAAGGTACCGATGTGAAACTCACCACCCAGAACAACAAGATCCTCACCTTCACCCACTGGGAAGACAACACGACTACCCCGGAACGTACCATCCGCATGGACGGAGAGAAGAACATCGTCGCCAACTTCTCAGCCTGCGACTATATCGTAGCGTGGGATTTGCACGACACCAACATCAAACAAGACCGTGCCGCAGACTATGCATCAGAAAGCGACAACGCAGGACTGCTCCAGCTCCGCGACGAGAGCGGAAGCTCGAAAGGCTGGCTCGGTTCGATGATGAGAGACAAGTGGAGCGCACGTGTATGGAAGAACCTGACCGAGAAGAACTACTTCGAAATCTCCTTCTCGACCAAGGGATACAAGAACATTAAGGTGGCTGCAGCCGTGGGCGACGACTATAACGGACATTCCACCGTCAACATGCAGGTCAGCAAGAACGGCACCGACTTCACCACCGTGGGCACCTACAACCTGCCCACCCGCGGCTGGGACGAACAAGAGTTCACACTGCCCGAGACGTTCAACGGACAAGACAAGGTGCAAGTGCGCTTCCTGCCCGACTTCGACTCTCCGCTCACAGGCGTGACTTCAGACCTTGACGGCACTGCCGTGGCAGAGATATTCGTCACCGCAGACAAGGACGTGGAAGACGACACACAGGCACCCAAGTTGCTCTCGTCCATTCCATCCAAAGACGACAAGGGCGTATCGGCATCAGGTGCCGTCATTCTCAACTTCGACGAGAAGATTGTCATTGCCACAGGAGCTGCCACACTCGACGGCGAAAGCATCGTGCCGACCATCAGCGGCAAGACCGCCGTGTTCGCCTACAGCGGACTGAAATACAACACACCCTACACCTTCACCCTGCCGGCAGGCGTCATCACCGACCGCAGCGGCAATGCCTTCGAAGGCGTAACGATCAGTTTCACCACCATGGAACGCAAGCAACCCGAGCCACGTCTCTACGATGCTGTGGTGGCACAAGACGGAACGGGCGACTACAAGACCGTGCAGGAAGCCATCGACGCCGCACCGACAGGCCGCACCCAGCCATGGCTCATCTTCATCAAGAAAGGTGTATACAAGGGACACCACGACATTCCTGCCACAAAACCCTATCTGCACTTCATCGGACAAGGGCGCAACCTCGTGAGCATATCCGACAACCGCCTCAGCGGAGGCGACAATGCCTATCCCGTGAGCACAGGTGCCACCCTTACCGCAAACTCAGACAACCTCTACTTCGAAGGCATCAACTTCGTCAACTCCTGGGGTGTGGAGAACAACAATGGTCCGCAGGCTCTCGCCCTCTTCACCGTGGGCGACCGCATCGTGCTCAACAAGGTGGGACTGCTCTCCTATCAGGACACCTGGCTCACCACCACCAAGCTCAACAACCGCCACTATATCAAGGACAGCTGGATAGAGGGAGCCGTCGACTTCATCTACGGACAGGGAAACGTTTACCTCGACCAAGACACCATCAACATCGTGCGCAAGAGCGGAGGCTATATCGTTGCGCCCAACCACTCGAAAGGCACCACATGGGGATACGTGTTCATGAACAACATCATCACAGCTCCCGGCAAGCCCTCAGACACCGACGTATGGTTGGGCAGACCGTGGCACGAAAGCCCCATCACCGTATTTATCAACACCAAGTCGTATGTCAAGATTCCGGCTGGCGGATGGTATCCCACTATGGGCGGACTGCCCAAGCTTTGGGCAGAGTACAACACGATGGACGGCAACGGCAACCCTGTAGACTTGAGCCACCGCATCACAGAATACTACTATTATAAGGATGATGCCAAGACGGAAAAGGTGACGGGCAAGAGCGAGAAAGCCGTGCTCACCGCAGAGGAAGCCGCACAATACACCGTGAAGAACGTACTCTCGGGCAACGACGCCTGGCAACCTACATTGCTCACTGAAGCCTGCGATGCTCCTCTCGTGAACAGAGACGGCCGTCACCTCTCGTGGACAGCTGTGCCATACGCCATCAGCTACGTGATTACCGTAGACGGAGAAGTGGTCGGCTTCACCACAGACACGGAATACTCCATTCCTTCCGGCATTGCCATGAACAGCACTTCGGCATGTTCGGTGCAGGCAGTGAACGAATACGGCGGACTCAGCCTCTCGGGCAACGCCATCCCAACCGCCATCAAGAATGTGAAATCCGGAAACCGGAAGAGCGACAAGTGGTATGACCTGAAAGGACGGCAGACCATCCTGCCGCAGGACGGTGTCTACATCCACGGCAACAGGAAAGTGGCTGTGAAATAACAGCTCCGAACGGATTACACCCTACGAGTGGCAGACTTCTTCGCGTGAAGTCTGCCACTTTTTATATTCCCCCACACCGATGTTTAGGAAATTTGTGTTACCTTTGTGCCACTAAACCAACGCACATGAATGAATATATCGTATCGGCACGCAAGTACAGACCGATGACCTTCGACTCTGTCGTGGGACAGTCTGCCCTTACCACGACGCTGAAAAACGCCGTCAAGAGCGGTAAGCTGGCGCATGCCTACCTGTTCTGCGGACCAAGGGGCGTGGGCAAGACCACTTGCGCCCGCATCTTCGCCAAGGCTATCAACTGTCTGTCGCCCACGGCAGACGGCGAGGCATGCAACGAATGTGAAAGCTGCAAGGCTTTCAACGAACAGCGTTCCTACAACATCTTCGAGCTCGATGCCGCCAGCAACAACAGCGTGGAGAGCATCAAGCAGCTCATGGAACAGACCCGCATACCACCCCAGGTGGGCCGCTACAAGGTGTTTATCATCGACGAGGTGCACATGCTCTCGACCGCAGCATTCAACGCCTTCCTCAAGACGTTGGAAGAACCGCCTGCCCATGTCATCTTCATCCTTGCCACTACCGAGAAGAACAAGATTCTTCCCACCATCCTCTCGCGCTGCCAGATATACGATTTCGAACGCATGACCGTGCAAGGCATCGTCAACCATCTGAAGATGGTGGCAGAGAAAGAAGGGTTCACGTGTGAAGAAGAAGCGCTCAACGTGATTGCCGAAAAGGCTGACGGCGGTATGCGCGACGCTCTTTCCATCTTCGACCAGGCTGCCAGCTTCTGCCAGGGAAACATCACCTACGCCAAAGTCATCGAAGACCTCAACGTGCTTGATGCCGACTACTACTTCAGAATCGTGGACTTGTCGATAGAGAACAAGGTGAGCGACGTGATGCTGCTCCTCAACGACGTGATTGCAAAAGGATTCGACGGTGGCAACCTCGCCCTCGGTCTGGCATCACACATCCGCAACGTGCTGATGGCAAAAGACACCAGCACACTGCCGTTGCTTGAGGTGAGCGAATCACGCAAGCACAAATATGAAGAACAGGCGAAGAAGTGCCCCACGGCATTTCTCTATCGCGCCATGCAGATACTCAACCGCTGCGACATCGAATACAAGCAGAGCAGCAACAAGCGCTTTCTCGTGGAGCTGACCTTGATCGAGGTGGCACAAATCACACAGAAAGACGATACAGACGGTGCCAGTGCGGGGCGTCGCCCCAAAAGACTGAAAACCCTGTTCAAGCTTCTGACTCTTTCATCTCTGTCTAAACCGGCTCAGCAGGTGGCCGGGACAGAGGGCGGCACACAGAAAACACCCATACCGCAGAAAGCTGTCACCACCCCACCCCATCAAACAGTACACGCTACCACGGAAAAAGCCGTTGCCGAAAAGTCTTCTACAGCACCTGTCAGCAAACCCAAGCCCAAGTTGGCAGGCATAGGCATGACATTTGCCAATCTGAGGAAAGGTCCGAAGAAGAAAAGCTATGGGCAACTCTATGAAGTGGAAAACGAGGACGAGGACAACACATTCAACCAGGCGCAACTCGATTTGCAATGGCTCACCATGTGCAACCGGATGCCCCAGCAGATGCAAGCCATGGCGTCAAGCATGAAGAACATGAAGCCCGTCATCACCGACTTCCCCCGCATCGAAGTAGTCGTAGACAACCAGGTGTTGCTGGAGCAAGTGCAGAATATCAAGTCGCGCATCAAAGCCACCCTGGCACGCGACCTTCACAACGGACAGATAGAGCTCTCCATCCGACTTGCCGAGGCAAGCGAGGTGGCAAAGATACTGTCTCCGCGCGAAGTGCTCAAAGCTCTGAGCGAGTCGAATCCCGCCATCAGCAAGCTCAGCACTGCCCTCGACCTGGAACTCATCTGACGCCAAGCCGCCTGTGAAAAAGTCATAAAGCAATGCTTTTATTTTGTCCTTCACCCGAATTGCATTAACTTTGCAACATTGTTATGAGTCGCTGGATATTCTTTTGGAACGTGCTCAGTCACTACAAATACATCATTACGATAGTGATTGGCATTCTCGTCGTTGGTTTCTTCGACGAGAACAGCTTCATGCAGAAAATCAGATACGAATTCGAAATCCGCGACCTCGAAGAGGAAATCAACAAATTCAACGCCAGCTACGAGCGCGACTCACGCCAGCTACGCATGCTCAAGAGCAATCCGAAAAGCATTGAGAAGATTGCCCGCGAGCGCTATTTCATGAAAGCCGACGACGAGGACATCTTCGTGCTCAGCGACGATGAACAACCCAATACGACCCATGAAG
>CAVJZZ010000084.1:0-10495 GCA_963654295.1 Lachnospiraceae bacterium
TCTGGTGCTGCACTTTTCAATCATTATCCACTGCACTTTTCAATTAAAATATACAGCGCAGATACTCATAAGACCTTTTCCCGTTCAGATAAATGTCAAGATAAAGAGAGAACAAGCCGTTGGGCGTTTTTCTCTTCCTGAGCCTGATTGGTTCTTTTGATTTTTCCATACTCGTTGCTGTTATTTATTTGTTGCTCTCTGTTGTTGCTTTTGTTGCTCTGAGATTGAGAGCAACAAAGGAACAACAAAATAACGATAAAACGGGTGTAATTATTGCGAAATATCAAAACTTTTTTCAGAAACCGCAAAACGCTGATTTATAAAGCCTTGTTTCTCAATAGTTACACCCGTTTTATACCTGAGTTGAATTGTTAAAATCAAAACTTACTTTCCGATGCAAAAGTGGCAAAAGATGGAGCGGAGGACTTCAGTTGGGGTTATTTGCGTGCCTGTGATTTCTCCTAATTCTTCGATGCACAAGCGGAGGTCTTCGCTTAGCAGGTCACCGGAAAGTTGTTGGGTGAGTCCGTCTATGACGCGGTTGATGCTTTGAAGTGCTCGTTGCAGGGCATCATAGTGACGGGCGTTGGTTATGATCACATCGTTTTCCGTTATTTCTGGGATGTCTGCCATCTCGTAGATGACTTGCTCTAATGCTGCGATGTTGGTGCCGCAACGGGCGCTGATGGCAACTACAGGGAAGTGTGCGGGTATTTGCGGAGATAAGGTCTGGACGTCTGCCTTGTTGCATGCCACAACGATTTTTTTACCATGAGCATGCTGCATCACGTCGGCAATTTCCTCTTCTGAGGGTTGGTCATCAATCACCCAAATCACAATGGCAGCTTCTGTGAGCTTGCGATAGGTGCGTTCAATGCCCAGACGTTCTATCTCATCATCCGTATGGCGGATGCCTGCAGTGTCGATGAAACGGAATGTGAGTCCATGGATGGTCGTGGTGTCTTCTATCACATCGCGTGTTGTTCCGTGGATGTCACTGACTATTGCCTTGTCTTCATGCAGCAGTTGGTTGAGCAGGGTGCTCTTGCCCACATTCGTCTTTCCGATGATGGTCACAGGAATGCCATTCTTGATAGCTTGACCTTTGGCAAAAGAATCGGAGAGGGATGTGATTTTCTCAGAGATGTTTGTTGCCAACTGGAGTAGGGCGGTGCGGTCAGCAAAGTTGACGTCCTGGTCGCTGAAGTCAAGTTCCAGTTCGAGGAGAGATGTGATCTTCAGCAGCTGTTCGCGCAGTTGCGACAGTTCGCTGCTGAACTGTCCTTTCAATTGTCCGAGGGCGATGTCGTGTGTAGCCTTGTTGGTAGAGGCAATGAGGTCTGCCACGGCTTCTGCCTGACTGAGGTCCATCTTGCCGTTCATGTAAGCGCGTTGGGTATATTCGCCAGGCATGGCTTGACGGCATCCGGCATCGATGAGACGCTTGATGGCAGACTCAAGGATGTATCGAGAACCATGACAACTGATTTCCACGGAATCTTCCCCCGTATAGGAATGGGGGGCGCGGAATGTGGTGACAAGCACCTCGTCGATGACGCTTCCGTCAGCCTCGATGAGATGACCGAAGTGTACGGTGCGGGGAGCCACTTCGCTGAGCGGATGTTGCGATGCAGCGTGAAAGACGGTGTCAACGATAGGGTAGGTCTGTGGTCCGGAGACCCTGATAACGCCAATTGCGCCTCCTGCCGGAGTGGCAAGGGCGCAAACGGTATCATTGTTGATGATGTGTTGAATCATTATGTAGGTTAAATTCTGTCGAGTACTGTGCAGATAAGGTCGTCGATATGGCTCTTGTAGCCTGTGTCTGCTTTTTGGGCAATGCGGTTGGCGATGACCATACAGCAGGTGAGCGCCTTATGTCCCAGTAGTGCACTGAGTCCTTGAAGGGCACTGCTCTCCATTTCGAAGTTTGTGATACGCATGCCGTTGTATTCAAAACTCTCCACTTTGGCGTTCTGTTCTGGATCTGCCAGCGGTATGCGCAGTTCGCGTCCCTGCGGACCAAAGAACCCGCCACAGGCAATGGTCACGCCGCGCACCATGTCGTCCTTGGCGATGCGGTCGAGCAACTCGTGGTCGGCATCAATCACATAGGGGGCGCAAAGCAACGGATTCCAGTGCATGTGTTCCTTGAAATGGGTTTCGAAGTCGAGGTCGCACACGTCGTTGCGCCCAGCATAGAAGTTGAGCAAACCATCGAAGCCAATGCTCTTTTGGCTGGCAATGAATGTTCCTGCAGGTGTGTATGTTTGCAGTCCGCCACAGGTGCCGATGCGCACGAGAGTTAGCTGTCGCTTCTCGTCTTTTTCCTCTCGGGTGGCAAAGTCGATGTTGGCGAGGGCATCGAGCTCGTTCACAACGATATCTATGTTGTCGCAACCGATACCCGTGCTTACCACGCTGATGTGCTTACCTTTATATGTTCCCGTGATGGTGTGGAACTCGCGGCTTTCCACATCACACTCCCGAGTGTCGAAGTGAGATGCCACCAGGTTCACTCTGCCGGGGTCGCCCACCAGGATGACCTTGTCTGCCAACTGTTCCGGTTTCACATGCAGATGAAACACGCTTCCGTCACTATTGATGATTAGTTCGGATTCAGGAAAATATTTCTTCATGGTATTACTTATTTAAGTGATTGATTCTCGTTGTTTCTGATGCGCTTTTCTGTCTGAGCGATGGTGATGTCGAGCTGTTCCACCTGTCTTTCTGTCTTGAGGATGTCTGCCGAAAGATTTTTCTTTCCGCTTGCCGATGCGGCTTCATACTGACTACGCAAGGTTTCCAGTTGGGCTTTCTTGCGCTTTGACTCCTGCAGCATCTGCAACCATTGTCCGTAGAGTTGACGGCTGGCGTTGGAGCGGAATTGCGACGAGGAAGTGTAACTCACGCGGTCGTTAATGAAGAATGGCTCTATTTGCTCTTCTCCCTCGCTCTGTTTTCCCTTGATGTTTTCCAGACGGGCAATGGCATGCTGGCGCCCTGATTTGTCTTTCCATAGCGACCAAGTGTCTTTGATGTGTCGCAGCTCTGCGAGGGCAAGCAACTGGTCGTGTGTGAGGTGGTCCGACGTGTAGTCAAGACGTGGCTGCTCGGTCACGCAAAGATAGACACAAACCTTGCCTTCTGGCTGACGGCGGTCGGTGACAAGCCATGTGAGCGAGTCGGATTCGCTGGTGATGCAATAGTAGTCGTTGCCGGTAGAGTTGAATGGCAGTCCGAGACTCTGCGGTTCCATATAGGTTTTCTCCTCGGTGTCATAATTGGAACGATAGATGTCATAGCCGCCCAATCCTTCCTCACTCTTGCCTGCAAAATAGAGGGTGGTGCCGTCTTCCGACATGTAGGGACAGGTGATGTCGGTAAAGAGGGCATCGAAATCCTTGATGCGCTGGGGAGTGCTCCAAGTCTTGCCGATGAGATGGGTGGTATAGAGGCGCATGTGACCCGTGGAGTCGGGACGTGAAAAGACGCAATAGTCGCGGAAATCGTTGACGTAGGCACGCCACGTGTCGGGCGACTCTTTACCGAATGCCTTTCCGTATGAGGTCAGCGTGCCCAAGTGTCGGGGCAAGGTGAGGTCGGCGTTCACGTCTGTCACCATGCTGTCGACCACGAGTATCTTTTCGGTGAATGGTAACTTCTCCGCCAGTTTCTTGGCAGCAGCATCTTCTTTTGATATGGCAACCGGCTGGGGTTGTGTTTTTTTCTTGCGTGTCTTTTGCGCCGAGGCATTGGTGAAAAAGCCGAGGCACAGTGCGAAAATGAGGAGTTGTATGTGGCGCATTTTCATATTAGCATTTAACAATGATTGGTTGCAAAGATAGCGAATATAAATGGTAATGCCAAATATCAAGCGTTCTAAATCCGCCCTTCTGCTACTAACGAACCTTTGGAGACCATGATTTAGAATTCGAAGAGCACGCGTGCATTGATCTGTCTGCCGGTGAGATAGTTCGGAATGGCATATTGCTGGCTGGTTACATCGGAGACCCAAAGATATGAATTCACGTTGTTGATACCGAAGAGGTTAAGGCAGTCTACGCCTACCCAAATATTGCGGAAGGGCGACTTGCGTTCTCGCTTTTCGTTGTCGAGCAATCGGTAGCTCATGCCGATGTCTGCACGCTTGTAGGCAGGCGAACGGAACTGCATCCACTCGATGCTGCGATGGGGAGGACTGAAGGGCAGTCCGTCGGCATATGCCAGCTTGAGCGACATCTTCCAGCGGTCGGTGCCAGGGAAATAGTCGGTAAAAAACAGGTTCACTGCGTAGCGTTGGTCGGTGGGCAAGGCTATTTTCTTGCCGTGCAACTGCATGCTCGTGCTCATCAGCGACAGACTGATCCACGAATCCGTGCCGGGCACAAACTCGCCGTAGAGTTTGAAGTCGATGCCTGCCGTGTGTCCTTTGCCCTCATTGACACCATAATAGACCACCTTGACATTGTTGATGCTGTAGGGACGTAGGTTGGAGAGCAACTTGTAATAGGCTTCTGCAGTGAACATATAGTTGCGTTCGCTGAGCTTGAATCGCCAGTCCATGCCCGCAATAAAGTGGATAGAACACTGGCTTTTGATGTTCTTGTTGAGCGAGGCATAGGTGATGCCGTCGTTGGTCGTAGTGTCGCGCACTTCCTTGAAGAATGGCGCCTGATAATAAAGTCCTGTGGCAAAGCGGAATACCACATCGTGATTAAAGGCAGGTATTACACCTAAAGAAACGCGCGGACTTACCGTAGTCTCGCCGTTGAACTGCCAATGGTTGAAGCGCAATCCATAGTTTAGGGTGAACAGCGTGTGCTCGTGTGCGCTCGTGAAACGCCATGTGTCTTGCAGGAATCCCTCAATTCGGTTAGACTTGAGCGTATTTTTTGCGCCGAGACTGTATATGAGCTTCAAGTCGTTGCCCGTATGCGGCATGCTGTAGCCACTCGAATCTCTCATTTCATATTCGCGGCTTTGCTCCTCGATGTTCTCAAAGCGGAATGACAAGCCGCCCAGCACGTCATGCTTGCGCTTCTTGTGGGCAAAACGCAGTTGGATGCTGCCCACAGAAGCCTTCAGATAGTTGCGTGCATGCTCCATATACGTGCCCACGCCGAGGTTCTCGCTTGTCTCGGTCTGGGTGAGCCAGTATTGTCCCTGTATGTCGTAGCGTTCCTGTTCCTTCGTAGAGAAAGCCGAAGCAATGAGCGCCAGCGAGGTGTTCTCTGTAAACTTGCGTGTGAGTGTGAGTGAACCGAACAGCGTGCGGAACACGTCTTTCTCCTGTCCGTCGAAATACACCTTGAACGACTTCACGTTTTCCATCGTTCCGAAGTTGGTCTCGCGGTCGTGCGGTGTAAAGTTGTAGTGGTTCTCCGCCACGTTGCCGATGAAATCCACCTGCCAACGCTTGTCGGGCGAATAGCTCAGGTAGGTCTGGTAGTCGAGGAAGTTAGGCTTGTATTCGCCTTTGGTTTCCAGCGAGCCCAGCATATAGCGGTTGGTCTTGTATCTCACGCCATTGGTCCACGTGACGTTCTTGCCCTTCAGTCCCACGTAGGCGTTGGCACCCAGCAAGCTGGCAGACAGCGATGCCTCGTTGCGCTTGGGCTTCTTGTAGGTAATGTCGAGAGCCGACGACATCTTGTCGCCGTATTTCGCCTCAAAACCACCCGTAGAGAATCCCACAGACTCTACCATGTCTGCATTGATGACAGAAAGTCCCTCCTGCTGACCGCTGTGCACGAGGAAAGGACGATACACCTCCACATTATTTATATATACGAGGTTTTCGTCGAAAGCACCACCGCGCACATTGTATTGCGAAGAAAGTTCGCTGTGGGTGCTCACGCCCGCCTGTGACTGTATCATGTCTTCCACGGCATTGCCGGTGGTCGAGGGCGCGTTCTTGGTCTTTTTCACGTCGAGCTGTTGCGTGCCTGTGGTCTGGCGGCGGCGTTCCGTCACCACCACTTCGCCCAGTTGGTTGTCGCTATAAAGCGTCACTTGCAGCGTCTGTTTGCCACGCGGGCGGCGCAGCACACGTGTTTTCGCCTTGTATCCCACCATGGAAAACCTCACCGCCACACTGTCTGCCGATGTCAGCGTGATGTGGAATTCACCCTTCAGATTGGTCATCACCATCTTTCCCTGGCTGGTCACCGATGCCAACTCTATGGGAGTGTTGTCTTCGTCAATCACCTTGCCCTGGAGCACGAACGACTGCGCCCAGGCAATCTGACCGCACATCAGCAGCACAACTATGATAAAGCTATGGATAAGTTTCGTATTCATATCATCTTTCTAAACGCACTTGTGTGCCCTATTATTATATCAGCGGGCATGAATTTAACGTAAGTGGCAGAGATGTGGCATTAAATTAATTGTCACAAACCTTTGCACTGTCGGAATTTTGCACTAACTTTGCAGAATACAAAGGTGATTTATAGAGTTAAACAAAAAACATAGGATATGCTTACACTAAAACTCATCAGTGAGCAAACAGAACATGTAATCAAGGGACTGGAGAAGAAACACTTCGACGGTGCCCGTGAAGCTATTTACAAGGTGCTTGCCATTGACAAATGCCGTCGTGAGGCACAAATGCGCCTCGACAACAACAAGCAGGAAGCCAACAAGCTCGCCAAGCAGATTGGCGCTCTCATGAAAGAGGGCAAGAAAGACGAAGCTCAGGAAATCAAACAGCGCGTGGCTGTGCTCAAAGAAGCGGACAAAGGTCTGCAGGAAGAACTTGATACGGCACAGAATGACCTCACCACGTTGCTCTGCTCGATACCGAACATACCCAACGACCAAGTGCCTGAGGGTAAGGATGCATCAGACAATGTGGTGGTAAAAGAGGGTGGCGTCATTCCCGATCTTCCAGAAGATGCACTCTGTCACTGGGATTTGGCAAAGAAATACAACCTGATCGACTTCGATATGGGTGTGAAAATCACAGGAGCCGGCTTCCCTGTCTATGTGGGCAAGATGGCGCGTCTGCAGCGTGCACTTGAGGCTTTCTTCCTCGATGAGGCTCGCAAGAGTGGTTATTTGGAAGTGCAGCCGCCATTCGTGGTCAACCAGGCTTCGGGCTACGGCACCGGTCAGCTTCCCGACAAAGAAGGACAGATGTATCACTGCAACCTCGACGACTTGTATCTCATCCCTACAGCCGAGGTGCCTGTGACCAATATTTTCCGTGATGTGATTCTCGAAGAGAAGGATCTTCCCATCAAGCGTTGCGCCTATTCGGCTTGCTTCCGTCGCGAGGCAGGTTCTTACGGCAAGGACGTGCGCGGACTTAACCGTCTGCATCAGTTCGACAAGGTGGAACTGGTACGCATCGACAAGCCCGAACATTCCTACAAGAGTCTGGAAGAGATGTTGCAACACGTGGAAGGCTTATGCCAGAAACTTGAATTGCCTTATCATATCCTCCGTCTTTGCGGTGGCGACATGAGTTTCACCTCTTCTATATGCTACGACTTCGAGGTTTGGAGCGCTGCACAGAAGAGATGGCTTGAGGTCAGCTCGGTGTCTAACTTCGAGAGCTATCAGGCGAACCGCCTGCATTGCCGCTATCGCAATGGTGAAACGAAGAAGATAGAACTCTGCCACACGCTCAATGGCTCTGCACTCGCATTGCCCCGTATTGTGGCAGCCCTGATGGAAAACAACCAGACGCCTGAGGGTATCCGTATTCCGAAGGCACTCGTTCCATACTGCGGTTTCGAGATTCTCGACGGAAACAACTTCTAAACACACTTGAAAACATACAGTCACGGCACCTTTTCGCCTGACTTCCTCTTATCGTGCATTGGCGGATTTTTTGAAAGAGAAATCCGCCAATGTCGCATCAAAGCACAATACCACAGATTACCAAACTATAAAAACGACCAATAACCATGAACCGAATTATCAGAAAAGAACAGTTTTCAACCAAGGTGTTCCTCCTTGAGATAGAAGCACCGCTCATCGCACGCAGCCGCAAGGCGGGCAATTTCGTCATCGTCCGTGTCGGCGAAAAGGGAGAGCGCATGCCGCTGACCATTGCCGATGCCGATGTAGAGCGGGGCACCATCACCCTTGTAGTGCAAGAGGTGGGCTTGTCGTCTACCAAACTGTGCCAGCTCAACGAGGGTGACAGCATTACCGATGTGGTGGGACCACTCGGCAATGCCACGCATATAGAGAATTTTGGCACGGTGCTCTGCGCCGGCGGAGGAGTAGGAGTGGCTCCGATGCTCCCGATTATCAAGGCACTCAAGGCTGCTGGCAACCGCGTGCTGTCGGTCTTGGCGGGCAGAAGCAAGGAGCTGATCATCCTTGAAGACGAGGTGCGCAAATACAGCGACGAGGTCATCATCATGACCGACGATGGTTCGTATGGCGACAAAGGAGTGGTCACGGTGGGCATGGAGCGGTTCATCCAACAGGAAAAGGTGAACAAGGCGTTTGCCATAGGTCCTGCCATTATGATGAAATTCTGTTGTCTGCTCACCCAGAAATACAACATCCCGACCGACGTGTCGCTGAATACCATCATGGTAGACGGCACTGGCATGTGCGGAGCATGCCGGTTGACGATTGGAGGCAAGACGAAGTTCGTGTGCATCGACGGACCTGAATTTGACGGAGTACTTGTTGATTGGGACGAGATGTTCAAGCGTATGGGCACCTTTAAGGATGCCGAGCGAGAAGAGATGGAACGCTTCCAGGCGCATGTCGACAACGTTGACGTGACGGAGAAGAGGGTAGAAGCGCAGGCGGTTGCCATGCCTGTCGAGCTGGTGGACGAGCCTCTTGAAATTCTGATCGACCGCAATGCCGAATGGCGAAAGGTGTTGCGCGCTGCCATGAAGCCCAAAGAACGCACGCAGATAGAGCGTGTGGCGATGCCTGAACTCGACCCTGTCTATCGTGCAACCACACGTTTGGAAGAAGTGAACATCGGACTGACGCCCGAAATGGCGATGCAGGAAGCCAAACGGTGTCTCGACTGTCCGAAACCTACATGTGTGGAGGGATGCCCGGTGAACATCAATATCCCGTCGTTTGTCAAGAACATCGAACGCGGACAGTTCCTCTCTGCAGCCAAGGTACTGAAGAGCACATCGGCACTGCCTGCCGTATGCGGACGTGTCTGCCCACAGGAAAAACAGTGCGAGAGCCGCTGTGTGCATTTGAAAATGAAAGAGAAGGCGGTGGCAATCGGGTATCTGGAGCGCTTTGCGGCAGACTATGAGCGCGAGAGCGGCAAGGCATCATTGCCCGAAAAGGCTCCTGCCAACGGCATCAAGGTGGCGGTAGTCGGTTCGGGACCTTCTGGTCTGAGCTTTGCCGGAGATATGGTGAAGCGCGGCTACGATGTAACCGTGTTCGAGGCGCTGCACGAAATCGGCGGTGTGCTGAAATACGGAATCCCGGAATTCCGCTTGCCCAACCGTATCGTGGATGTGGAAATCGACAACCTCAAGAAGTTGGGCGTAAACTTCCTCACCGACTGCATTATCGGCAAGACGGTCAGCGTCGAGGAATTGCAACGCGAAGGCTATCAGGGTATCTTTGTAGGAAGCGGTGCCGGATTGCCCAATTTTATGGGCATCCCGGGTGAGAATGCCATCAACATCATGTCGTCCAATGAATACCTGACGCGTGTCAATCTGATGGATGCAGCCAACCCCTTATCCGATACGCCCATCAATCTCGGCAAGAAGGTGCTTGTCGTGGGTGGCGGAAACACGGCGATGGACTCTTGCCGCACTGCAAAACGCCTTGGCGCAGATGTGACCATCGTCTATCGTCGCAGCGAGGAGGAGATGCCAGCCCGACTCGAAGAGGTGAAGCATGCCAAGGAGGAGGGTATCAACTTCTTGACCCTTCACAACCCCATTGAGTATCTGGCTGACGAAAAGGGAGCCGTCAAGGCGGCTGTGCTGCAGGTGATGGAGCTTGGCGAACCGGACGAGAGCGGGCGTCGCCGTCCAGAACCGATACCGGGATGCACCAAGACCATCGAGGTAGACGAGGTGATTGTCGCCATCGGAGTGTCACCCAATCCTCTTGTCCCCAATTCCATTCCGGGGCTTGAGCTGGGCAGGAAGAACACCATCGTGGTGGGTGATGACATGCAGTCTTCACGCAGTGGAATCTTTGCCGGAGGTGACATTGTGCGTGGCGGTGCAACGGTCATTCTCGCCATGGGAGACGGAAGGCGAGCCGCAGACAACATGGACAAACAACTGAGGCAGCAATAACTACACCTCATTATATATATAGCGGGCAAACATCCACGAGGACGTTTGCCCGCTTAGTTTAAATATTACCTTTACAAACGAGGTAAAACCTGGATGCACAAGTATCTTAGATACTTTTTCGGCAATATTTAAAAAAAAGTTTAGGAAACATTTGGTGGTATCGGTAAAAAGCACTACCTTTGCACTCGCAATTAAGCAATGAGGCTCCGTAGCTCAACTGAATAGAG
>CAVJZZ010000085.1:0-10229 GCA_963654295.1 Lachnospiraceae bacterium
TAGTTCACCTTGTCTTTGTCAAATGTGCTTTCGGGTGTACGGTGCACGATTACGATGTTGCTTTTGGAGTCGGCAAGGTGCGGAAATTCGAGTCTTGTCACTGCGTTGTCGGTAGTGACAGTGTTTCTGTTTACGTTGGGGCTGTTGCTATTGCCCCCTTCATTGCCGTTGCCCGAGTCGTCGCCGCATGCGGTCATGGCCACAACCATTGCCAATGTGGCGAGGAAGCGTAGCGTCTTGACGGTGAATTTGTGTGGGTGTATTGTTTTGAGCATAATGCTATTTTGGCGTGGTTTTTAGTGGAGATGCTTTTTGTTATGGTGTGATAGGGCTTTCAAAGGAAATCATACCGACTGTTTTGTGGCGGTTGTTCCAGTTTTGTAAGCAAAAAGAAAGTGTGTTCTGGCGTATATGCAACTACGCAAGAACACACTTTCAATGTCCTTATATAAAGTAGGAAGTGTATCTATGTCTTATTTGCGAACCTTTCCGTAGCGGCTCATGAACTTGTCTACGCGACCTGCTGTATCGACGAGCTTGCTCTTTCCTGTGTAGAACGGGTGAGAAGTGCTCGAGATTTCGACTTTCACTACTGGGTAAGTTTCGCCTTCAAACTCTACTGTCTCTGTAGCCTTGCATGTAGACTTTGTAAGGAACATATCGCCGTTGGACATATCCTTGAATACGACGGGGCGATAGTTTTCTGGATGAATACCTTTTTTCATTTTCTTAAAATATTGTTGTTATTAATGTATAATCACGTAACAGGCTGCAAAGTTACGAATTAAATTCCATCTATGCAAAATATTTCTCTTCTTTTTATTGCATATCCCCTTTCATTGTTTCTGTCATATAATTCCTTCTGCATATCTGACAACTTCCTTATAGCTATGCATAAAACCCGCAGAAGCCATCTTGTAAATACTTCGCCTAAGTTTGATTTAGTTAAATACAACTTATATTCTATTGCGCCTAACTTATATTTATCGGAATAAAACTTAAGCGAAGCAGTTTATAGTTAACCTCTATCGGTTTCTATGTTACCTTCAAATAGTTTGATTCCACGGCAGCATGAGGTTTCATTTCGTGCTAATGGAAGATACCGGCTGCACAGCGAAAAAAAAACGGCACCGCAGGGTTGCGGTGCCGACGATATAGAAGACGTTTAAGAGTTACTTCTTGTAGAGGTATGGAAGAATTCCCGTTATGGTGTCATAAGATCCATAGCTGGAATAGGATGTATCATACTGGATGGTCTTACCCTTTTCCTTGTTCTTGATGTTCACGGTCTTGTCTGAATTGAACGTGATTTCCCAAACATAACCTGAAGAAGGAAGTGTGGCAGACCGGTTGAAGTTAGTATACGAATCTTTCATGTAATAATACTCTCCGCTTGCATCCTGAATGGTGTAGCCACCGTCCACAGCCTTGATGGTGAAGGCGTTTGATGCAGACACCGTAATCTTGCCGTTGGCATCTGTTGCACTTACAGGATTCTTCAGATAACCATAAGTAGAAGTTATCGGTGTAGCCACGAGATAAGAAGCGTCGTTCTTGGCAGCAATGATATAGGTGCCGTCGGTGATGGTATTCACGAGACTGAAGGTGGCATTGTCTGAAGGAGTATCACCCTTGTCGTCACCGCTCTCAACAAGACCGCCGTTTGAGGTCGTCAGACTGAAGTCGTCGATGAGCACGTTCGTACCTGTGGACTTCGGCACCATCACCACCAGGCAAACTGTAGTCTGCGTGGTAAGCGTGAACTCGTGGGTCACCTGTTTCCAACTGGTATTGTCTACCGTAGGATAAGCCTTTGCATAGAAATAGGAGGAGCCTACCTTGCCGTCTATCACGGGAACATAGCCCAGGTCGAGGCTACCGCCTGCTGACGTAGCTGCCTTGGCATAGCAAGACATGGTGTAGGTGCCCGCCTTCAAGGTGATCTCCTTATAGGCGAGGCGCTTGTTTCCACTGGTTGTTCCAGTCACGTTGACAGAGTAGCTGCCGCCGTGGGCATCGGTGCTCTGCGAAAGTGTGGCATTGCCGGCTGTTGATGCCGTTTTCCAGTTCTCGGGCGTAGAACCGCTCCATGCCTCGAAGTCGCCATTGGTAAGCAGGTTCTTGCCTGTTGGAGTGTCGGGAGTATCGGGTGTGACAGGATCCATGGCAGTGCCATCGCCCTTCACGACAAAATTATTGATCTCCCATCCGCCCGAGTTGGAATCGGTGCTGGTGTATTTATAGGCGATGTATACTTTCTTGCCACAATAAGCTGTAAGGTCGATGTTGCCCGACTCTACGAATGTCCAACTTTCGTTGCCTGCGGGATAGTTGGGGATTTCGAGCTGTGTCCAGGTGGCAGCCTTCACGTCATCGTTATAGTCTGTAGACACCCACAAACTCATCATCTGCTTGATGGTGCTCACGTCGCTGAGCTTGTTGATGGCATGAGAGAACGAGAGTGCTGCCTTGTGGCTGTCTGTAAGGTCGATAGCCGGCGATACTGCCCAAGCCTCAGAGGCATGGCTGGCATTGCTTGCATAGGCAGAAGCGTTGAGGTAATATTTACCGTTGTAGGAGCCAACCTTCCACACATAAGAGAGTGCAGAGGGCAAGGTCACGTTCTTGAACGTGAAGGTTGTCGTGCCGTTGGTGAAGTCTTCGGAGAAGATGGTTCCGAGGTCGGAGTCATCATCCTTGCCGGTGTCTTCATCCCCAGAGTCTCCGCCGTTTGTAGGTATGTCATAGGGTGCCGGCACGTCCTCACAGCCTGTCAGGGTGAATGTCGCCATCATCAGGGCGAACATGGAATAGAATATCTTTTTCATAATGGTGTTATGTTTTCGTTGTTAATAAATGGTTTAGTCCAATTCCTCCACATCAGAAGCCTTACGCATCAGGATCTGCACCGTGTTGGTATAGCGGGTGAAGATGCCCGTGATGTTTACGTAGCTTTCGGGCAGCGGATTGTTCTTGAAGTCGGAATAGACACTGGTGCGCAGCACGATGGTCGACTTTTTGTTGATGGCACGGTTGGCACAATTGTTGCTCAAGGTGATGGTGCCGTCGGAGGGAGCGTATACCTTGGTACCGCTCTGGTCTATCGTGGCGTTTCTGATGATCACCAGACGACCGGCATGCGAAGCGATGAAGTTCTCCTTGTCATTTCCCGTCAATGAAGAGAAGGCTTCGGTGTCGAACTCGAGGGGCTGCACCTTTGACACGTCGGGAGTGCCGATGGCCTTGAAGTGTTCCTTCCATGTATTGTAGGTCATGCGACCGATGGCGCCGTTGTAGAGTCCGCCCACCTGCGGCTGCTTTCTATAGGCGCCGATGTAGAGACCCTTGAGGTCTACAAGCACCTCCTGGCCGATGCCCAGCTCCTTGTTGATTGAAGAGGTGGTCACGGCGATGCACATGCCCGCCGTACCGTCATCGATATAGAGCTGCTGGTAGATGTTGCTCTCCACGTCATTGCCGATCACGCGACCTTTGATCTGTATGTCTTCGTCGATCTGCTGGCAACCGCTCGCACTGATCACGCTGGCATACTTGTCTTTGAAGTCCTGGATGCTGATCACGTTGGTTTCCTGAAGCGCGTTGTTGCCTACCGGTGCATTGTCGTCCGACAGCGGACTGTCCCAATCCTTGTCCATGCACGATGCAAAGAGACCGCACACGAGTGCAAGCATAACTATTTTGATTGCTTTCATATTCGTTTGGTGTGTTTAGAATTTATATGCGATGTTGAGCATGCCGTTGGTACCCAGGGCGTAGAACTTCTTGGGGTTCTTCGAGAACTTGTAGGTGCGTGCCTTGCTCACCGTTCCGTCCAGCGCGAAGGAGTTGTCTGAGCGGCTCTGCTCATAACCGCCCGTGCACAGGCGCTCGTTGTTGAGGATGTTGTTCACGGTGAGGTTGATGGAGAGCATGCCCTTCTTCAGATAGATGCTGCGGCCGATAGAGCCGTCGAGCATGAAACCGCCCTTGCCCTTGGCCTGGCTCAGGTCTTCCTTGATCACCTGGTTGCCGTCCTCATCGATGTCAAACGCACCGCGCTTGCTCATCGGAGTGCCGTAGCGCTGGTAGGCTGAGTAAGAGAGGTAGATGCGGTCGTAGTAGTTGGCGTTCAGGCTGACATACCATCCGCCCTTGTGATAATCCAAACCTACGCTGGCAGCCGTAAGCGGCGTGCCCGACTCGCGCATATCCTTGTTATATACGACATCGTCTTTGTATTCGCCGCTGTTGGACATCATGTAGCGCACATGACTGTTGTTGATGTTCTTCGCCTCGCTGAGCGTGCCGAGCATCTTCAGGTCGAGGAAGCTGGCGATCTTGAACTTCAATCCTGCCTCCAAGCCGTAGTAATGCTTCTTGATGCCGGTGAGCGAGTTGTAGGTGAACGAGTTTTCATCGTCGAAATAGAAGCACTGCCACTCGGTCACGTTGGTCATGCGGCTATAGTAAGCGTTCACGTTGGCATGTACCCATGCGTTCTGATACTGGTAGCCCAACTCAGAACTGAACACGCGTTCGTTCTTCAGGTTCTGCACGAAGTCGTTGTTGATCTCGGGTGAAGCAAAGGCGGTAGAGGCTTGCGGAGCACGCATCTCGTAACCCAAGCCAAGCGTGAAGGCATGGCCATGACCGAGGTTGAGCGAAGAACCGAATTTGAAGCCGCCGTCTACGAATTCTGCCGTGCCGCTCTTGCCGAAGGAATTGTCGGCAGCCATGCCGTTGCGCATGTTGCCCTCACGCTGCATGGCGGTGTAGCCCAAGCGACCGGAGATGCTATAGTGCAACGGACCGAAGTCTTCGGTATAACTGCTCCAGAGCTGTCCCTTGTTGACATAGATGTTGTAGTCGTAACCGAAGCGGTCGCCCTCGCCTACCACGGCGTTGGGATTGTTCAAGTCGTACTGCACCTTGTCGGATGTGGCGGGATAGGTACCGATGGCATAGGTGTTCACATTGTGGAACTGGGTGGCACCGAGCAAGTCGTCCATGGTCTGGTAGTGCATGCCCTTGTTGGTGGCAAGGTTCAAGCCGACAGCCAAGTTCTGCGACTTGGACAACTGCGAAGTGAGCACTGACGACAGCGACAGGTTGAGGTTGTCGTTGTGCTTCGCCTGGATATAATAGATGGCATCGTTACCCTGGGCGGAAGCCTGCAGGTTGCCCCAGTAGAGCTTGTCCCAGTTGATCTGGCGGTTAGCCTTGGAGGC
Organism: Lachnospiraceae bacterium; assembly: GCA_963654295.1. GTDB lineage: Bacteria > Bacteroidota > Bacteroidia > Bacteroidales > Bacteroidaceae > Prevotella. Next base: position 5,229 of record CAVJZZ010000085.1, read on the forward strand.
TGTCCAGTAGTCGTAGGCCTCCTGCCACTTCTCCACGGCATCGGCAGTGTTGCTGGCATCGGTAGGATCCCACACGTTATAGTTGGAACTGGGCAGGTTCTTCCAGTAGTCGGGCTGCGGATTCTCGCCGTTATAGTTCAGCTTGGTGCTCTTGTACCAGGAGTAGCGTCCCTGCAGCGAGGTAGTCAGCTTGGTGTTGTCGCTGATATTCCAGTCCCAGGAGAGCAGGGCGGTAGGCGCGAAGTCGTTGACCACGCGGGAGTTGCGCTTCTTGCCGTTCTGGTAGCCCCAATAGGGATTATACTGGTTGTTGTTGGCGAGCCAGTATACCTCGTCGGTAGACGCTCCCTGCGAGGAACGCTCGGTGGGGTTTCCCCATGTGGCGAAAGACAAGGAGTGCTTGCTGCCCCACACCTTCTGCACACCGAGGTAATAGGAAAGCGCGTTATAGAAGGTGCCTTCCACGATGCCCTGGTTTGCCCAGCGATAGGTGAGCGCACCGGCAAATGCCCAGCCGCGGTTGTTGAAACCCGAAGCATAGGAATACATGCCGCGCAGGGTGTAGTTGCGGTTGGCGCCCGCCAAAGCGAAGCGATGGCCGGTGGCCATCTTGCCGGCACGGAAATCATAGTTGTTGGAACCGCCCATGCCGGTCATGGAAAAGGCGTTGCTCTCGAAGGGAAGAGCGAAGTCAACGGTCTTGGTCTGCTGGTTCAGGCCCCCCACGAGGGAATAGCGGAACTGACCTGTCTCCATGTCGTTCATGGGAGCACCGTTGATATACACATCGTTGTACTTCTGGTTGAATGCACGATAACGGAATCTGACGGGTGAGAACAAGTAGCCCACCTCTGAGGCATATACGTTGTTGTTCGAGTTGATGATGGTCACGTTCTGCGACATGTCATCGTCTTCGCCCAACTGTGCCTCGGTAAACGTGAATGCACTCTCGTCCATCGTGCCTTCATTCTTGCGGTCTTGAGTCTGGTTGCTCTGCGCAAAGGCCAAGGGAGAATAGCATAACGCCATCACGGCTAATTTTAGCTTTTTCTGCATAAATATAGTTTGTTGTTAAAATAGTATGGTGGCAAAGGAACGAAATAAATTTTAAAAATCAAAGTAATAATAAATAATATTTCGTGAAACATGCGCTTTTGTCGATTTATTTGCCGACATTTGCAACAAAAATAAACATTCCAAACATGAAGAAACATCTGTTATGGCTGCTGATGCTCGTATTCTGCGTCAGCCTGTCCGCCCAGAAGAAGTTCTCGATGTATGCCGTGGGCTTCTACAACCAGGAGAATTTATTTGACACGTGTCACGATGCCGGCAAGAACGACTACGACTTCACGCCTACCGGGTCGTACCGGTGGAACGGCTTGAAATATGCACACAAGTTGAAGAACATGTCGCGTGCACTCGCCGACCTGGGCACCGACAAGTTGCCGGGCGTAGGTTGCGCTGCCATCGGACTGGCAGAAGTGGAGAACGACAATGTGCTCAGCGACCTTGTGGCACAGGAACCGCTTGCCAAGCGAGGCTACAGCTACGTGCATATCGAGGGACCCGACAAGCGAGGCATCGACTGTGCACTGCTCTATAACCCTAAATTATATAAGGTGAACGGGGTGAAGCTCTTCCCCTATGTGCAGTCGCTGGCAAAGGACAGTGCCTACAAGACGCGCGGATTCCTCACCGTTGACGGAGAGATGGCAGGCGAACGGCTCACCATCATCGTGTGCCACTGGCCTAGCCGCTTCAGTGGTTCGTTCTACAGAGAGCAAGGCGGACGACAGGTGCGTGCGCTGAAAGACTCGCTGATGAAGGCTGACCCGAAACTGAAAGTGATCGTGATGGGCGACATGAACGACGACCCCACAGACAAAAGCATGACAGAAGCCCTGGGCTGCAAGGCAGACATCAACAAGGTGGGCAAGGGCGAAATGTACAACCCTTGGTATAACATCCTCACCAAAGAGGGCGTGGGCACGCTATTCTACAACGGTTCATGGAATCTCTTCGACCAGATCGTGATGAGCCAGAACCTGCTCAACCAAAACGGAAAGAAAGACTTCTCGACCCTGAAGTTCTGGACCAACCACATCTTCCGCCGCGACTACCTCATACAGAAAGAAGGCAAATACAAGGGAGCACCTCTGCGCACCACTGCCGGAGGCGTATGGCTCGACGGATACTCAGACCACTTGCCCGTGGTGACCTACTTCGTCAAGGAGGTGAAGAACTGATATGGACGGACAGCATCCCGACAGCCTGCCACCCATCGAGAACCATCCCTTCGAGCCCTTCCTGCCCGAAGGTGCACGGCTGCTCATGCTCGGCACATTTCCACCCTCACCCAAGCGCTGGTGCATCGACTTCTACTATCCCAACTTCCAGAACGACATGTGGCGCATCTTCGGCATCTGCTATTTCGACGACAAGGAGCACTTCATCCTGCCGGAACGCAAGCAGTATGACCTGGACCGCATCGTCACGTTTCTCGTGGACGCGCATATCGCCCTGTATGATACAGCCGTGCGCGTGCGCCGCACCAAAAACACAGCATCCGACAAGGACCTGGAGATTGTGGAACCAACAGACGTGAAAGCGATGCTCCGCAGCCTGACAGACTGCAAGGCGGTGGTCACCACGGGACTGCTTGCCACCGAGGTGTTCTGCAGCCACTTCGACATCCAACCGCCCAAGGTGGGAGAATATGCCACGTTCATGCTGGACAACCGCACACTGCGCCTCTACCGCATGCCCAGTTCGTCGCGGGCGTATCCGATGCGCGTGGAACGGAAGGCGGAATACTACCGTCCCCTGTTTGAATACATCAAAGACAAAGAACTATAACAACAGACAAAACACAAAAATATGAAAATTATAGGTGTAGCCGGTGGCACTGGTTCTGGAAAGACCACCATCGTAAAGAAAATCGTGGAGGCACTGCCTCCTCACTGCGTGGCAGTGGTTCCGCTCGATTCCTACTACAATGATACCACTGGGATGACCGACGAAGAACGCCACTCCATCAACTTTGACCACCCCGATGCGTTCGACTGGAAACTGCTCATCAAGCATGTGGGCGAACTGAGAGCCGGACATGCCGTGGAACAGCCTACGTATTCCTATCTGAAATGCAACCGTGAGAAGGAAACCATCCACGTGGAACCGAAGCCCGTGATCATCATTGAGGGCATCATGACGCTGCTCAACAAGAAACTGCGCGACATGATGGACCTGAGAGTGTTCGTGGACTGCGACAGCGACGAACGTCTGATACGCAACATCCAACGCGACACCATCGACCGTGGACGCACCGTGACCATGGTCATCGACCGCTACATGGATGTGCTCAAGCCCATGCACGAACAGTTTATCGAGCCCACCAAGCGATATGCAGACATCATTCTGCCAGAGGGCGGTGCCAACGAGAAGGGCATCAGCATCCTCTGCAAATATATCGAAGTACTCTCCAAGGGCAAAAGTGAATAACCACCGACAATACATACCGTAGAAACTGAAAATGGATAAGCCACACGGCTTATCCATTTTCAGTTTCTATCATATCGCGGACGGCTGTCTTCAGCCGGTGGATTTTGATGAGGTTGATGATTTCTACCACACCATAGAGTATCATGGATATTCCCACGAGATAGATGGGGAACGCCACTACCCACGACGGGCGGAAGACGGCAAGCACACCTGCCAGCAACACCAGCGACGGGCATACCCAAAACGCCCAAGGCAGGTGTCCGATGCGCCGAGCACGGTCAAGTGCCACGAGTTGGCTAACAGCCCCAATGATGAGCACCACGGCAAGGATATACACCAGCAAGTCGCGGAACGTTTCGGGCATCAGCATGAGGATAAGCCCCAGGATAAGACTTCCGACGCCCACAATGGGGAACGTCGGCGCTGCGGGACGGATAATCCGCCCCGCAGCATCGCTCAAGGTCACGCCTTCTTCAAGGGCATGCGGCTTGGCAAGGAAATAGACCGCACAACTGGCAATGCCCGAACACAGGAACAAGGCACCGATGGCGATGATGACCCACTTGGCTGTCTCTACCGGATAGGCAGACAACAAGCCGCCTATCGCTATGGCACACAGGGCACGGAAAAGGGAACTTTGAATGATTCGCATAGGTTCTTTTTAATGTTATACTTGCAAAAGTAAGAACATTATTCCGCCCGACCAATAAAAATAAGTAATTTTGCACGCAACAAGACAAATAAAGCATACACCATGACAACATTGTATTTAGTGCGCCACGGGCAGACCATCGACAACGTGCGCCAGATATTACAGGGACAGGAACAGGGCGAGCTGACCGCTGAAGGTATCAAGCAAGCCGAAGAAACACGCGACAAAATGAAGGACAAGGATATCGACGTGTTCGTGTCGAGCGACTTGAAACGCGCCATCGACACCTGCCGCATCATCGCCGCACCCCACCATAAAGAGGTGGAAACGTCACCGCTGCTGCGGGAACGAGACTGGGGTGACTTCACGGGCAAGTATATTCCCGACCTGGCAGACGCACAATGGCCCGACAACGTGGAGAGCATCGAGCGCATGAAGTCGAGAGCCCACAACTTCATCACGTGGCTTCGCACTGCCTATCCCGACAAAGTGGTACTCGCCGTAGGGCACGGCATCATCAACAAAGCCATACAGTCGGTCTATCTGAACAAACCCATGAACGAGATTCCCAAGATGACAAACGCCGAAGTCAGAGTGCTCATGCTCTGAGTCCAGCGTTTTATTTTCTTAAATCAGCAGATACCTGCATACGCAAAGAAGCGCTCGCCTTCATGAGAAAACAAGCGCTTCTTGCGGTGTGTACGGGACTCGAACCCGTGACCTCCTGCGTGACAGGCAGGCATTCTAACCAGCTGAACTAACACACCCAATAAATCGGGCGGTGCGTACGGGACTCGAACCCGTGACCTCCTGCGTGACAGGCAGGCATTCTAACCAGCTGAACTAAC
>CAVJZZ010000086.1:0-9999 GCA_963654295.1 Lachnospiraceae bacterium
AATGTATTTAGATCAAGCTAAAAAACAAGAGATCTTTGGACAGTACGGAAAGTCTAACTCTGATACTGGTTCTGCAGAGAGCCAGATTGCATTGTTCTCATACCGTATTTCCCACTTGACGGAGCATCTGAAGAAGAACCGTAAAGATCATACTACCGCACGTGCATTGACACAATTGGTAGGTAAGCGCCGCGCATTGCTCGATTACTTGTACGACCGCGACATCAATCGCTACCGTGCAATCATCAAGGCTCTCGGTCTCCGTAAATAATACGGAACCCACCTTCATGTCGCGAGCAAATCGCAAACAAGACAAAACCCGCATCGTTTACAACACAACGGTGCGGGTTCTTTTTATTCAATGATGTTATATTACCTTTACACTCTAGTCAGAACGGATAACCTATAGCAAGATGCAGGCTCTGTCCGTCCTTAAAATGGGGGATATTGTAATAACCACGCTTTCCTGTATCGTAAGGAAGATGGATACCTACACCCCAGTCGATGCGAAGAACGAAGAACTCCAAGTCATAACGTACGCCGATACCAGTGCCTACAGCCATCTGGTCTGCCAGATTCTTCAACTTAAACTTTGAATTTGTCCTGTAGTCATCACTACGCATTGCCCAAATGTTTCCTGCATCAAGGAATGCAGCTCCATAAAGGTTTCCGAAAAGGCGGGCACGATACTCCAAATTGGCCTGCAGCTTGATATCTCCCGTCTGGTCCATATACGACAAACGGCTTTCATCCGTGTAGTAAGCACCAGGACCAATACTCCGCACCGTGAAGGCACGAATGCTGTTGGCACCACCTACGTAGAACTGCTCACTGTAAGGCGCATTCACCGAATTTCCATATGCCCAAATGATGCCACCACTGGCATGCGCCACCAACTGTGAATGAGGCGAGAGTGTCCACGTCTTGCGATAATCTGTTTCCACCTTCAAGAACTGAGCGTATGGGTTTTTGAACATATCCTTGCCACGCTCATTCCACTTTCTTCCAAACGCCATATACCCCAACGAGAGGACATTGGCAGATTCACTAACGGTCGTCTGCCAGTATATCGGGTTCTTGTATTCCTTAGGACTCGTATAGGTGAACGTATATTTCATCTTCGGTAGGAACTGGTCCTGCATCGACATCAGCAGATAAGGATTGTCGTTAAGGATTGCCGAAAACTTCTCCGTCACCTTTTTCATATATTCATACTCCAACGTGAGCGGGCTGAACTCATGCATCATCGTTGCCGTAGGCTGGAATTGGTAAGTGAGTTCTCCAGACACGATGCGGCGCTTAAAATAGCCCGCACGGTTGAGCGTGTTGGTAGAAGCCTTGATGAGCGTAGAAGGCGTGGTATAAAACAACCGCTTCACAGGAAAAGGCGAGAGGACACGCGGAAGCTCCAAGGTGATGTCGCCACCAAACTCATACGAATTGAGTTTCTCCTTTCCTCCGCTTGCATTACTGCCCGTCTGCCATTCATAAGACCCATGAAGGTTGATGTCGAGGTTTTCATTACCACGGAAAGCGTTGCGCTTGGTGAAACCCAATACCAGTTCGGGTCCCATCCGTCCTGTGGTCTTGCCCGTCGCATTGGTTTCCACATAGAAATCGTATGGTTTGTCGAATATGCAATTCAGTTTCAAGTCGATGGTGTCGCACACAGCCGTGGTGTCACGCGGCGTGAACGTGAAATTGGTCATGCTGAACAATCCTGTGTTAGAGATATTGTTGACCGTCTGCTGATAGTTTTCGTAACTGTACAACTGCTTCGGATAAAGGCGCATGTTCTTCCAGACCACACGCAATCTTACTGGCGGTTTCTTTCCATTATAACGTGCCACAAAGTGCCTGCGACAGATACTGTCGCGCAAGACATCTGTATATTGGCGTCGGAAGTCGATCTCCACATTCCCAATATACCACTTCCGTTTCGCGCGGTCGTCCAAACCATTTGCCAACTGCAATTGCAAGCGTGCATGTCCGGGATTGCTCAAGGTGTCTGCCAAATAGACGGCATAGTCGGGCTGATAATAGAAATAGCCATTATTGCGGAAAATGGAAGAAATGCGGTTGCGCTCTTCATCAAGTAGTGACACAGAGAAAGGCGAACCTTTTGCAAGGACAGATTCTCCCGCATACTGCTGCAGCAAACTATCAGCCTCAGCTGGGAAATCACGGTATGTCAACGTGTCGACCGTAAAGAGTTTGCCCATATTCACCGTATAAGCAATCTTTGCTTTCTTGGGATTTCTCCCGTCCACATTTTCATAACTGACATTTCCATGACAATAGCCATGATTGCGGATCACGTTGGTTGCCACAGAAGCACGCAAGGCGGGGTTTACCCAACTCATCAAGACAGGTGCCTTGCCAAACGACTTCGTCATCCAGCGTCCGATGCCTGTCGTGTCGTTATGAAAGGCATTCCATATCCAAAGGCGCATCTGGATAGGTGTGCGATAGTAAGAACTTCCGAGCAACGCCCCATTGGGAGCTGTTGCCAAAGCTGCTTCCACTTCCTCCTGAGTGCTCAGGAAGTGGAAGCCTTTATCATAGTTCTCGTATTTGATCGGCTTCAAGCCTGTGAACAACTGGTCACCATCGGGCACGCCACTGGTAGAAGAACATCCCACCATCAGGCTCGCCCACAGAAGACTTGCCGCCACCTTATATAATATATGTGTTTTCATCTTGTCCTTATGGTTTTGTTGTCAAAGAGGAATCATTCGCCGCACTTTGCTGTTGCAGTGTCGGCAGTTGGCTCTGTTCCTTCCGGAAGTTGAAGATATCCTTAAAGTGTAGCAATTTGCGCCGCCACACAAAGCCTGCGCCAAACTCGCCCACGTTTCCTTCGAGCCAATCGTAGCTGTCGCGGTCGTAGAACACCTTGACATACTTGTTTGACGTATCGCTAAGCCGATATTCAAACATGACATTGTTGAAGAAGGATTCATTCTGGTTCTGCACATCGGCACCGGTCGAGAGTTTTCCACCGACAACAATGCGCAGACGATTGTTCCAGAAACGTTTGGCGAACTTAAACGAATAGTCGGTATGCATACGGCCTGCGGCATCCGTCGTGTTATCCAAGCCAAAACTCAAGTCAAGCGTACGAAGCGCATTGCCGGAAATCTGATTGATCTGACTCTGCAAGAAGGCGCTGAGGGCACTGTTCATGGTGAAGTTCTTGGTGTTGCCATCGGTCAGATACATGCCAGTGGTAAGCATGGTAACCGCCAACTTACCCCGGTCTTCCACCGACATGGCCTGCAGCTCACTGTGCATCGAGATGTCTTCTGGTGCATCGATGACAAATTCAAGTCCCATATCATTGAGTGTCTTTGAAACGACCACGCCACAAGTGAAGTTCACAATCCGCCCCTGCCCGTTGCTGCCCGACACAGACGACTTCACTTCCTCCAATGCAGTGATGTTCAAATAAGGATTCATCGGGTCGCCACGGAATTCCACATAACTGCCGTCCTGGATGGTGAACGTCTTGAGCGGGATTACCGGGAGCGAATATTTCATCTGACCATTGTTCAGCGTATAGCGACCACGCAACTGCAACCCTTCCACAGTATTGTATTGCATCCGGAGCGTGCCGCCACCTTCCAAGTCAATATAGTTGGACTGGTCGGCATTGAGGGCACAGACGATATGGGCTGTCTGGTCCACATTGATAGACATGTCCATGTTGAGTCCCGTCGGCGTTGGACGGGCCACTTCTTCTTCGGTAGAATCATTGGGATCGACAAACGTGACAAGACCATCCAACTGATTGTCTGTGGTCAACGGAGAGTCACGCAAGATGTAGGTCATGTCGGTAGAACCCAACACGTCAAGCTTTCCCTGCATGTTAAGGTCGTCCAACGGACCGCTCAGCCGTGCAAACACGTTGACGAACGCCTTGCCAAACGCTTCCGAACGAGCATTTTCCTTCGCATCTATAATCTGGTAATTCTCCGCTCTCATCTTCAGATTGAGCGTCATCCGTGCCGGATTGGAGAAATCCAGATCGCCAGCAATCGTAAGCGGACTGTTGTTATGGGCATACATCTCAAAGTTTTCGAAGAGCAAATGGCTGCCCACAATTCTCACGGGGTCGTTGTCGAAACGCAATTCCACGCCATAAGGAACACTCACGAGGTAGGCGGAATCCAAAAATATCTCGCCATCCACTTGCGGCTTGTCTACATTGCCCGTCACTGTCAACGTGCCCTCGCCCGTGCCTTTCAAGCCAATGAGTTGTTGTGGAATGAACCCGTTGACCAAACTGAGCGGTGTGCGGTTCATTTCCAGTTTGGCATTGATACCGTTGGTCGCAGAAGCATAGGTGCCTTCAAGCATGCATACCTCACGGTCATTGCAGGTAAGATTTCCGTTCACATAGTGCGTGCCGTCACCTTTTGGCATATAGACAAACTCCGACCCTATATCGCCCATGGAACAACCCTCGTAGACCATCTTGTCGACCGCAAGCGATGAAGACACAGAAAGTTCTTCGGCCGTATTGATGAGATGGAAGTCACCGTTCACCTTACCGCTGATTTTCGGCATATAAGGCAACACCTTTGTGATGTCATCCAATTCCAGATTGTTTACACCCACAGTTAGGTCTTGCAGCGCTTCTGTATCATCGGTGCTATAGATGCGGAATCCCGTACCGTCATCGGCTACCAGCTTCACATCTGCCGACACCCGTTTGTCTTCACCCAAGAAGACATAGTTGCTGTCGTTCACATGGAATTTCTTATAGCCCAGTATAGGGTCTCCATTGTTGATGTTCAGGCGGATGCCTCCCTGCTCCATAGATGCCTTCAGACCAAGAGCAATGCCCAAACGGTCCTTTTCATCATAGATCTTTCCGTTGACGAAGGCGCCCCGCACATGCAGTCCGCCATCAAACAATGCATTGAACACATAGGCATTCTTCTTGTTGTTGCGCAACTGCGCCGCATAGTTGATATGGGTAGAATCGGAGGAGAAACTCAGTCGGATGGTATCCAGTCGTATGCTGTCTACCACCAATGAATCGATACTGATGTTTCCGTTGATGCCTGCCAACGGCGAGGTGTTCATATCCACAAAGATATTGGCAAGGTCATAGCCATATCGCTTAAGGACCTTGCAAAAGGCATTGTTCTTGCCCGACTTCAGATATACAGACATGGTGGGGAAATGCTTCCTCAACAGCAGTTGGTCGATATACTTGTCGGACATCTGCTTGCTCAGCTCCGTCCACAGTTGCGTGCCTTCTTTCATCAGAATTTCATACCCGCCTTTCGTGTGGACATCCAAGTCGAAATCGCCACAGGTGAGGCAGACGCTTGTGGTATCTTTGTTGGTAAGCGCTTCGAGTGTGAGGTCTTGGGGATAGTAGTATTGTTTACTGTCTTTCAGCACGATGCTGCTCACGAAACCGTCCACCTGATAATAATCTTTCAGATTGCTGTCTATGTCAACGTGGGCACACAAGCCTGCCGACAAGGGTTTGTCGACGACTTTCAGCCGATAGAGATCCGCCTGGCGCAAGTCGCACGACATGGTGCCTCGCACCACTTTCTTGTTCATCAGTGCGCTCAGACTGATTGTGCCGTCAAGCAACAGAGAATGACTGTCAAGGTTGGCACAGACATTGCCATTGGCTATTTGGGCATCTGCCTTCATTCCGCTCATGTCGTAACCACTATAATGAAAACGGGAGACGTTTGCCTTGGCAGCCAGCCTGGTTTTCGACGAGAATAGATCAGTGCCACAACCTTGTGCCGTCAGCGTGCCGGAAAAAGGCGACAGTCCATAATGGGGCAAGAAGTGTTGAAGTTGCAGATTGTTGGCATCAACCTTTGCATCATATGCCATTCGAGCAAGGTCAAACATACCTTTTGCCTTGACCACTCCTGCGCCTTCCGTAGCCACAAAGTCGGCAGCATACTTCTCGCCGTCTGCACTGAACACTCCTTTCACGCCGATACCGGACGGTATGCGTATCGTCTTGTTCAGTTCCTTGTCAAGCAGAGCCGTGACAAAACCGAGGTTAAAGGTCTTCGCCTCCACATCGACCTTTGCCTTGAGATGTTTAACGTCTGTAGGATTTTCAGCAAAACCTTTGGCAAAAGCATGGAAAGCCGTAGGCAGTTTCACCGAAAGTCCTGCAATATCGATACGGTTCATATTGCCACTGGCAACACCCTTAACCGTTAAAGGTTGGTTGGGCCAGCGGCGGATGAAATCAGTAGGCATTCCACCCATAAAACGCATGATATCCTGTTTGCCGAACGATCCATCGAGTTTTACATGCAGCTTACCGGGATTTTTCTCGTCAAACGTATTCAAGTCCATCACAAAGTCAGCCGTCAACGAGGATTCGGGTGTAGAGAACACCAGATTGGGTAGCATGATGCGCGTGGAGTCAAGCGATATGCGGCTTGAGAATTGTGTCACGCTGATTCCACTCTTCTCTTTGAACGACAACTCTTTGAGTGACAGGTCGAGCTTCGGGGCACAATAATGGAGCGAATTGATGCGCAGTTTTACATCTGCCAGGTCCAGGTGGTTATAGTCAAGTCCCTTGACATGCGGCTCAAACCGATTGTCATATTTCACGCCACCCTCTTGCCACAGAAGCGAAGCAAGCGAATAGTCATTCGTATAGAGATTGAAGAAGCCTGTGCGGGCAAGCACCTTGCCCATATATGCCTGCACCTGCAAGGTGTCGCCAGGCATATGCACGGTGACACCACACTTGAGGATTTCGAGCTTGTCTACCTGTATCTTCCAGAAATTCTCGCTCTTGGTCGTATCCTCGGGAACCGTATCACTCAGTTCCACGTTGATTTGAGCGTCAGCGAGCAAGGCATTGTCCACACGAAGGGTCTGCTTGTCAAGATTGATACCGTGGCTTTTCAAGGTGAGGCGTCCGACCGTGCCTTTCACGCGAGCCTCATGAATGAAGTTCGTCGTGTTCATCTTCACGTCATTGAGTTCAAGCTTGTCCACTTCCACCTGACTCTTGAACAAAGGCAAGAGTTGCACACTCGCCAACACCTGTCGCACATCGGCAACCGTATCTTTCACCTGCGGAAGCGAGTCGTTCTGCTGAATGACCTTGACGCCACTCACATTGAGATCGAGTGGGAAAGACAAGTCCACACGCCCGATACTGACATCAAAGCCAGTCTGTTCCGAGACGTATGAGGTGACGTGCTTGACCATCCAGTTTTGGACAGCCGGTATATAAAGTAGAATTGCCGACAAGGCAAAAAGGATGAACGGTGCAGAGACCACACCTATCATCCATTTCCAGTATTTCCTCATAAAAGTGGTGTGTTACTCTATAGCTTTTGCAAAGTAAGCAAAAAAAAACGAAAGTAACACGCTATCTGCCAAAGAAATGTGCCGTGCCGCTACTTATTGCCGTCCACATCGGGTGATATCTCCCGCCAAAGGTTATCTTGCGGCAAGGGTGATATGACGGAAATGTGTTCCTTCGATACGGGATGAACAAACTCCACCTTGTGAGAAAGCAGTGAGATGCTTCCGTCCACATTACTTCTCTTGGCACCATACTTCAAGTCACCCTTGATGGGGCATCCCATGTGCGCCAACTGGCAACGTATCTGATGATGCCTTCCTGTCATCAGGTTGACCTCCAACAAAGTGTACTTATCCGACGCACCGATAATCTTATAGTGGAGAATGGCTTTCTTCGAGCGTGCCACCTCTTTGTTGTGTGCATAACTTTTATTCTGCTTCTCGTTTCTCACGAGCCAGTCGGTCAACGTTCCCTCCTCTTCCATAGGACGGTTACGCGTTATCGCCCAATAAGTCTTGTGCACCTCGCCGTCACGAAACATGTCGTTCAACCTCGTCAACGCCTTCGAGGTCTTGGCAAAGACCACCAACCCGCTCACTGGACGGTCCAGTCTGTGCACCACGCCAAGAAAGACATTACCTGGCTTATTATACTTTCTCTTGATATATTCCTTCACGATGTCCGACAGAGGAGTATCACCGGTCTTGTCCCCCTGCACGATTTCACCGCTCTGCTTATAGACAATGATGATATGATTGTCTTCGTAAACTACTTTCATCGCTTTTCTGACATAGAAATGAAAACGGTGCATGGGAAGTCTTCGGCTTCCCGTGCACCGCAGATTATGGTTACGTGGAAATGATTACATGTTCATGCCACCATCGATCTGAATGACCTGACCGCTGACATAGCTCGACATATCAGAAGCGAGGAAGAGACATACATTGGCGATGTCTTCCGTCTGGCCGCCACGGCGGAGTGGAATCTTCTGCATCCAGTCCTTGCGGATAGCCTCAGGCAGCTGGGCTGTCATGGCCGTCTCGATAAATCCGGGAGCTACAGCATTGGCACGCACACCCTTAGGCCCCAATTCCTGGGCGATTGACTTGGCAAGCGCAATCATACCAGCCTTTGATGCTGCATAGTTGCACTGACCGGCATTACCATGAACACCTACAACTGAAGCCATGTTGATGATCGAACCGCTACGCTGACGGAGCATGATCGGAGAGCAAGCGTGGATAAAGTTGAAAGCCGACTTCAAGTTCACGTTCAGCACAGCGTCCCACTGAGCCTCAGACATTCTGAGCATCAAGCCGTCCTTGGTGATACCAGCATTGTTGACGAGAATATCTATAGAGCCGAAGTCTGCATGAATCTGCTTTACGGTTTTCTCTGTTTCTTCAAAATCAGCAGCATTGCCTGCATAAGCACGGCATGTCACGCCAAGTGCCTCGATTTCCTTACGGGTAGCTTCGAGACCAGCCGCCATCTCGTCGTTGAGAACGAGGTCGGTGAATGCGATGTTTGCGCCTTCAGAGGCGAATTTCATTGCGACAGCTTTTCCGATGCCGCGGGCTGCGCCTGTAATCAGCGCGGTCTTACCTGTTAATAATCCCATTTTCTTGTTGTTTATTAAAATGATTTCTGTACTTTCATTACACGTTACGGCACACTGCCAGCATACTAAAGTTTGCCACGTTTACCCAGTGCGCCATATACCACTTTGGCTACCATCGGGCGACTTGCCTCTTCGGTCAGGCCGTGTCCTAAACGTCCATATATATAAGGTACTTCCAATCCCTTGATACAATAGTGCGTGATGTCTGCCACAAGATCCACATTGTCGATGTCAAATTCCCCTTCGGCCTTGCCTTCTGCATACACCTTGCGGAACAGTTCGATTTCGTCTTCATCAAAGTTCTTTCTCACCTTCTCGACCGTCCAGATATTACGGAAGAACTCAGCCCTCAAGTTGCCGTTCCTGACAACGGTCTCCTTGATCATAGAAAGATGGGTATAGATCAACTCTATGATTTTATCATGAGGCTTGGTTTTCTTGGCAGCCACCTCATCAAGCCGGTCGGAAAGACGCTCCAACTCTGATTCGATGACCGCATAATAGACATCTTCCTTACTTTTAAAATAGGTATAGAGCGTACGCCGTCCCTTACCGGAAGCGAGGGCGATGTCGTTCATCGTCGTACTTTCCACACCTTTCTTGGCAAAGAGCTGTCTTGCCACATCTACCAATTTCTGTCTTGTCTTTGAGATTGACATTTTCTTGTTTTCCCCTTGTTATGGTTTTGCACACAGCATTTATCTTGTGCAAAATTATTGCTTTTCCATGAATTGTGCAAATAAAAGCACAATTAACTGCACACAATTTGCATTTGTGTGCGAAACTTTCTCTTGATTACACCAAGATCCAAACGCTCTTGCAACCATCATAAATAGGAAAATACGCCCCATAAACCATACCGTTTTGTTAGAGCTACAAGAGCAATCACATCAAAACAAGAGCAAAAGTCATTAAATATTCTGCAAAATGTTAGGCAGTTAAATATTTTTTGTATATTTGCACAAGAAATTGCAATGTTTAACTAACGTTTAGTTGTTAGTAACTATTCAGCGAATAGGTTTAGCCTCCCATAAGACCGCTTAGAATATTCCTT
>CAVJZZ010000087.1:0-9921 GCA_963654295.1 Lachnospiraceae bacterium
CTTCAACGCAAGACCCGTGGTCACGTTGTCTGTAAAACTGATTGTCTGTTTCATTTTCGTAAAGATTTACCTGTAAACGGAACAACCTTCGTGGTTGCCCTCAATCTGTCAACTGTGCGCTCTCCGTACTTTTCCGTCAGCTCTTTGATGGTCAGGTTCGTAGAGCAAATGAGAAGTTTGCCTTTGCGCTCCACCGCATCGCACAGCTCCATGAAGGGGATGCGCTTGTTGCCGTAGATGCTCGACACGTTTTCCGTCCCCACATCATCTATATAGATAAGGTGGTGGTTGATCACATCGTCTGGCTTGCTGTTCAGATCCTGTGAGTTGTAGACGTTCACGTTCTTCCGGCAATACTCACGGATGAGATAAGGCAGGATATACCTCCCGATGAGCGACTTGCCGAGACCGCAGTTTCCGGTCATGAGCAGTCCGCGTCCGTGGTTGTCTGTCATCCATTCTACGATGGGGCGGTAGTTCTTCTCCGTCCATGCGGCTTTGGTGACACTGCCCCGGGAGAACACGCCCACGAAATAGTCGAGTCCGCTCCGCAATTTGTTTTCGGCATCGGGTATCTTGATGCTCACTGCATCGGGAAGCTGTACACCCGTGCCGTCGTTCAGCCTTTCCACTATACTTTTGAAATCCATATCACCATAAGTCTTTTTCATAATCCTTGTCTTCCGAATTGTGAAGTGTCATGCCGATGTCCATGGCCGAAACAGAGCTTGTACCCTTCAAGGGGAAAAGACCTGCATAATTGTTCATTATAGACTGCTCGACTATTTTCATCATTACATCTCCATTGTTGTGCGACAACTTCAAAAGTTTGGTCTTTAACATCCGAAGTCCGATTGGTTTATATGACTGTTTTTTCTCTTTTTTATAAGCAAGCCATTGAATTATCGCCTCATTCATCTTTTCGTCTTCAAAGTACCGTCCGTCTGTGGTCGTTTCAGGTTTTTCATCTTCCACAAATATGCCGTTTTGCGTTTCACTTGCGTTTCCGTTACGTTTCATTAACGTTTCGCCACTTTTGTAAGCCATTATATTACAGACATTTATAAGTACTTTTGCGTTTCTCTTGCGTTTCACTTGCGTTTCATCATCGTTTCTGTTACTGTATGTTAACAGATTTACAGCATTAATATCGACGAGTTTTTGGATGCAACGATATACCCTTGTTTTGTTGTAGCCGAGTTTGTTTCCAATGTCTACACAGCTCATATAGACATTGCCCGTATTATCTGCTACAGACACAAGAAAAAAAAGGACGCCCATCGTTATTGGGTCACTCACCTTTGAGAACAAAGCATCATGGATATACATCAGATATTGTCATATATAAGTTTTACCGTTCGCCACATCGTGTTGCATCTTCAGTATGGCATAATGTTCGTCGCCAGACGGCAAGTAGACGCCTGCCACCTTTGATGCAAAATTTCTGAACCGCGTGATTGACAATGCCATCTCATCCTGGCTCAAGTCTGTTGTGGAACGGATCAATGTGCGTTCTTTTTTCAGAAGTCTGTCGAACTTTCTTCTGACAAAAATATCAGCATTACATTCCTGTTTATAATAGAGCGTTTTGACATCTTCCGCACTCTCGCCCACCTGCAAGGCGAAGTAGGCGAGAATGACGTGAAGATAACTGTTTGACCGCAGAGACCTTGGCTTTTTGTTTGTCAATTCGACAACGGCAGAACGTTCGTTAATCATGCGCATTGCCGCTTCCATAAACTTCTGCCGTTCCATTTCATCTTTAAGGTCGTACCACATGTAAATCGAGTTTTTCTATTAGCGACCTAACGCTAAAATGGCAAACTGTCTTGTGATGGCATGCCCTGTTGCATTTGCGGTGCAGGCTGTTGTCCGTAATTCTGAGCGGGGTTTTGTTGCGGTGGTTGCTGGTATGCCGGTGCAGCCTGTTGATAAGCCGGAGCCTGCTGTTGCGGTTGCTGAACGGGGATCTGTTGCTGAGGTTGCGGTTGTTGTATCTGCGGTTGTGGAGCCTGCTGCACGAAAGGCTTGATGTCAATTCCGTTGATGTTTGTTGACCAGAACGTGCTGCCAGACTGCGTTTGGCGTTCGCGCGAGTCCAAGGCAAAGGAGACCTGCACCATCTTGCCTGGTTGCAAGGAATTCAGCAACGCAATCTTTTCGTCGCCGAAGTAATCGACTGCGAGATAATGGTAGAACGTCTGTCCAGTCTGCGTTGTCTGCGAACAATCGAGCACTACAGTCTGAGAAGACCATGGATTACCTGTCCGTTGTGACACGCCTTGTCTTTTAGGCTCCACCTTCAGTATGGGAGCCACGATTTGAAATACTGCCATATTATTTGTTTTTTAATGAATTTTTCAACACCAAGTCTGCGAGTTCGTCGAAATAGGCCGACTCTTTAATTGCCGCATCCTGTTCGCCTGTTATGCGTGCAGCTACAGACTTCTTGTCCATGATAAGTTTGTATAAATAAGTGTCTATCGTGTTTTCACCAATCAGGATCCACGACGTGACAGCGTTCTTTTGTCCGTTTCGGTATGCTCTCGCCTCGGCTTGCATGAGGTCTGCCGCCGTCCAGGGAAGTTCGATGAAAAGGACGTTGGACGAAGCAGTCAGTGTGAGACCGACACCTGCCGCCTTGATCGAGCACACGATAATCCTTTTCTTGTGACTTTGGAAAGAGTCGACCGACCATTGTTTCTGTTGCAGATTGTCAGCACCCGTTACCGTGCAGACATCGTTCGGGAACTCCTCTTTTATGGCGTTCACGACATCCCGATGTTCTGCAAACACGATAATCTGTTCTTCCGTATCGTGCAAGAATTCGAGAGCAGCTTTCATCTTTCCACGCCCAGATATTGTGCGGAGGTTCATAAAACGAACAAGCGCTTTCATTCTCAGCTTGCGTTTGGCTTCCGAGTCAGTGCATCCTTTATACTCTTTCAGATAGGAAAGAAGGTCTTTCTCGCAGGTATCGTATTCCTTTCTCGTGTCATCGTCAATCTCGGTAGCAATCGTTGAGCGCGTCATAGGAGGAAGGTCTTTCAGCACGTTTTCCTTCTCACGTCTGAAATAGCAGTTATTCACGAGATAGGCATGCAAATCACTCAGATTTTTGTTTTCCTTGTATTTGTTCATAAACTCTCCATACCCGCCAACTTCATTTATCCTGCCGAGGATGGCAAGTTGGCAAGCCAGGTCGGTAGCGTGGTTTACAACAGGCGTACCAGTAAGTTCTATCACGTATTCCTTTCCCTTGGCAAGTCCCATGATAATCTTCGACTGCCTTGTGCTGGGATCTTTTACGCGTGCGCTCTCATCTATGATGATGCTTTTCAGAGCGTTCACGACCGGTTGGAATATGAAGTTCTTCAACTTCAGTGGTTTCGGTCCGAGGTCTACGACAAAATACTTGGCGAGCGACTCGTAATTGCAGATGACCACATCAAACAAGTTCATTGTCGTGATGTGATAAGGGAATGTCGCAAGGACAGAATCTGTCAATATCAACGGGCGTAAGTCAGTGAAATTCTTCACTTCGCGCTCCCAGTTTATCTTCAATGCAGAAGGGCAGATGACGAGACATGGGGTCGCTCTCGCACGTTCGACAGCTACAATAGACTGGGCTGTTTTGCCCAATCCCATGCTGTCTCCGTTGATAAGGCGTTTCATTTCGAGCTCTTTCTGTACGCCTTCTTCCTGGTATTCGTATAATTTGAATTTTGCCATATTATATCAATGTCCACATTCTGAAAGCCCATTCATTCGCCTTTTCCTCACCTCTTCTGAAAAGTTCATCCCCTCGTACAATCTTCTTGTAAAACACTTTTTTGGTTGTTTTTGACACGCCGTAGATGAAATCACAATTACCCCAATTCGGGTTCAGAGAATGGACGAGGTTCATGTACCAGGCGCGACTTCTATCCCAATCGACAAAATCAATCTGAGCTTCAAATTGCGCCATTGAAGTAGCAGCCGTCGTCTTCAAGTCACCCCCGAATGAGCCAAGCCACCAGTCGAACTTACATCTGACAGGAAGCGAGAACTTGAAACCGTGATAATCGAAGTCCATCTTCTCGTTGACAAAGAAGCGCTGTCCTTCAGCATGATCGAGAACAAATGCAAGGAAATTGTCTTTCTTGGCATGGCTTTTCAATGCCGACAATCTTTCCTTTCCCCATTTCCATTCTTCTGGAGTATACTGTTCGTCATCTACCGTCCGCTTATAATGGTTGCACTTCTCGGATTCCGTTACGAGCGCATCCACGAGCGTGCCGAGATGAAAGGCTTTCTTCTTGCTTTCTTCGCCGATAAAATTCAGTTTCGGGTTAAGGGCAAATTTCAGGGCGGTGAGGTCTGAATTGGAAACCTCACTGCGCGAGTAATAAGGGTCAAATGGTTCTTCAGCCATATTTTACTTCGCTTTTACATCGTCGATATAGGCAATATGTTCCGACTTGATGAATACCTCTTCCTTGTTTGCCTGCTTCTCGCAAGCCTTGCGCATGAAGTCAAGTTTTGAGGAGAGTTTGTCTTCCGACATCATAGAACCTTCGACTGTCCACCATTGTTGTATGATTTCGAGCCATCCGTCGCGATCAAGAACTTCAAGGTGCTTGGAAACCTTCATCTTGACTTGCGAAGCCATCGTTGCAGTAGTCTGGTTGAAAAGAGCCTGTGCCTGAGCCGTGGCTTTCTCCACTTTCAGACTCTCATTCCTTTGCTCTGCTTCATCCATGATTTTTCTGTGCATCTCGTCGATGTCAGACTGGTCGGCTTTCTTGAGTTCCTCTTCTTTCAGTCTGCGTTCCTCTTCGGCTTTCTTGAGTTCCTCTTCTTTCAGTCTGCGTTCCTCTTCGGCTGCATGTTTCAGTTCTTCCTCTTTCCGTTTGATTTCATCCGTCTGGCGTTTGAATTCCTCAAGTTCCTTTATCTTGGAATCGAACTTCATGAGGATGGTATCACGTGTTGAAACTACCGTTGAAGAATACGACTGCTTGATCTCTCCGATACATTCCGCATAAGCCGTATTCATGACCGCCCGAGCATCTTCCACAGGCACTTCAGAAGGATATGTTGGGGCAAACTTCACGAAGATCTCGCCGAAGTTTGTTGTGAGAGGTACGTTTTCAATTTTCTTTCTTACGTCATCCTTGTTATCGAGTGTCAAGAGAGAAAACGTATTGCCGAGAGACGTGACAACTTTAGCATTTTCTTCAGAAAGGATCGTATTGAGAATTTCTTTCGTGTCGGATGCGAGTTGTATTTTGGCTGCTTCTATCCGTTCGCGTTTCTTGCGTTCTTCCTCTTCCCTTCTTTTTTGTTCCAGAAGCATTGCAGCATATTCATTTCTCTTCTGCTGAAGTTTAAATACTACAGAGTCTTCGCACTTTACAGAAACGAGATTTTCCATTGCCGTAAACCCCTTCTTGACCATATCGAATACCTGTGTGACAGTCTTGCGCCTTTCTGTCATCTTTTTGACCGTCAGTTTTGCACGCTCAATGAAAGTGGCAATCTGTCTGTCAAGTTCTTCATTCATGCCGTTTGCCGTACACGCGAGCAACTTTTTCCCCTCTTCCGTACACAACAATAGGCTCTCTTTGTTTTCGTTGACTGCGTTCTGTGTGTCCATCTTTAGCGTGGACGTTCTTTTCAGAATTTCGGCAGTCTGTATTGCGGTTTCTTGAATTTCCATATTCACTTCGTTTTAAATCAGAATGGGTCATCATCGTCAGTTTCGACCTTGACACCTTGCATCGGTTGTTCACCAAAAGCCTTTTCGGCAGGGCGTTCCTGTATATCCATTTCGGAAACGAGCACAGCCGCAGTGCCAATCGGCAGTTTTGAGTATGTCTTGAAGGCATGCTTGCAAAGTTTGGCAATCAGGAAGCCTGGATCAATCTGTCCGTTATTTGAGTGATAGAGTGCATTGGAGTTCTGCCCGCCAAGGAACCGCCTTGAATAGTTCTCGAGTCTGTTGACCTCATCCATATCCATCACGGCATAGTCAACATCATTGTCTTTCCTCACGATACGCATGTATGCACCAATGATTCGTGCGGACGCAGGTCTATTCATGCACTTGAGCCATTTGACGAACTTGTGTCCGTTTTCCTCCCCGACAGCAAAATCGTCGCAATCATAGACGATGACAGGTTTGTCACAATGCGAAATCTGACCGGCACGCTGCCGTCTGAAAATCTCGCCATAACCGGTAACGGATATTTTTGCCGTCTGTACCCACTGCTGTGTTGCCTTGTCTTGGAACGTGTCGCACATGAGATAACAATATGCACCAGCGCCTGGTTCAAGGGAAAGCCCCTCGATGGCAAGCAGCATAAACGCATCATGTATAGACAGCGTGCTGGCAAGTTTAAGTTTGTTCTTAAACGGACCATTGAGCAATTGGTTCAGGAAATACGCTTTCTGTTGTTCAAAGAAAGTTTCACCTCCCTCGCCGAACTTCTGGTCGTATATGGCGATGAATTTATCCTTCGCCCTGTCGCATATCTGTTCGTGCGGTATTTTGTTCAGTTCTTCTATTGTCATTTCGTAAGTCTTTGATATATACTTTTATAAACAGAGTTTCCGTTCTCGTCGCGCACGCTCACCAGACTTGCAAGCAGCCTACCATCACTTTGCTTGTAGTTAAGCAAAAGCGCATCCTTCTGCAAAGCTATGATTTCGGGCGTGGTCAATTCCATGAGAATGTCATATTTCTTGCGCAACTCACAGATCTTGTCGATAAACGCGCGGTCTCTTCCGTTTGCGATTAATTTCGTAACAATCAAGCTATTCTGTTCATTCATATTCAAACTTGCTTGTTGATAATGTCAATAATCTTGGTTTTGTTGATGTCGGAAATAGTATAGTCAAGCATGGTATCTCCAAGACAGCTATCCGTATAAGACCGCGCCTTGCTGACTGATGAAGCATTGACGAGATGATCATCTTGGTATGTTTTTCCTTGCCGGTCTTCTCGTCAATATTAGTCAAGTCTATCTTCACCTTGAACCATTCTTCGTCTTTCTCATCGTCGGAAGTGATCACTTCTCTGAAAGATGCGAATTTCTCGGCAACTACAGCCTCTGGTATCAATTCACTATTGAGTATGGCTTCACACTCTGTGAAGTTCAATGCGTTGACGACATATCGCTCTTTCACCAGCATTTCCGAACCTTCTTCATTGACCTTTTGACGGTCACGGTTGCCTCGAACCATGTCCCCACCGTGATTTTCAAATTCTGTTCCATTATTCATTGTTTTGTTTGTATTTCCAGCCGTTCAACTCATAGACGCGTTTTGCTGCCTCTTCCTTTGAATAGAAGCATTCGCCTGTAAAACGTGCGGTTGAGACGCCATTTTCTTCGTGTGACCATTCATAAATCCTATACTCAATCCCTCTATGGATATAGGAAAAGCGTGCTTTGCCAAACATAAATAAAAACTATTGGTTTTGTGGAATTGACCGGATTTGAACCAGTCTCGGACAATACACCCCAGAGGATCGGTACACGCAGACTATCATCATCTACCCATATCTGCGCTCCTTTCTTGCGTGCAACATAGCTTTCCTACTGCCTATGTCACAATTCCTTCATGTGGCGGCTCGGGAGTCGAACCCGACAGAGGTAGTATCAGTGCAACATTAATCAATCCCAATTAAAACAACATTTATGAAAAACAAGAACCTCTGTTGCCCAGCAACCGCCGTTATGATTGCGAGTTTCACAACTGGCAATCACAGAAAGAATGAGAATATAAAGTCCCCGCATGCGGAATCGAACCGCCCAAGGTCATCCTTCAAAATGAGAAAACGACTGAAATTACTTGGGATTTCCTTGCGTACCTGCGTACGGGGATAACATCCTATCTTCACAGACAAGATGCCTTACAAATACATATAACCATAATTCTATCTGTCTGAAAGCGTGGCAGGGATTGAACCTACTCTTGCAGTATGCCGTGCACCAATACACTACACGCTCTGATATTTATAGACGCTTATATCATTGTCTTGCCAGACATTTGTCTGGCAGCCTGTTGCATTCCATCTCGTCTCCGCCTGCACTGCCGTGGCAGTGTGGTTCGTTTGTTGCCTACACATAAAATGCGCTGACAGGTCTTTCGTTACTCTTGCACCCTTGACAGGGGTCACGGATTGTTAGTCTATCCAAGTCAATGTGCAATTTCTTCTTCTGTTCCAATATGCCAAAGAACATTCAAGTGAAGAGGGCAGGAGTCGAACCTACTGTATGAATTCGCGCCGGGCGACCTCTCCTTTTGGCAGAGAAAAATGATAAACGAATAATCTCTGCCACCGCACGCTTGCGGGATGTACGAATTAATATAGAATCTACTCGTGGTCGCTTCACAGCGAAAAATCATAACTAATAAAAATCAATATACCCTATTCTTCTCTATGTATCTTCGAACATCATTCACCTTAAAAAATATCGTGTGACCGACCTTGCAATAAGGAAGCTGCCCGTTCTCTCTGAGAGAGTCGATGAAATCTCTGCTCACTCCGCCCAAGAATGTCATCAAGGATTTTGTGGTGAAGTATTCCTGTTCGGCAGGCTTTACGGCTTTAACAACTTCCTTCATCATAAGGTTTGAAAATCCTTTTTCGCGACAGCCGAAATAACAACCATCCTGTTCTTGTAGTCTGCCTTTGTCGTATACTTTAAAACCCCATTAGGCAAATCTTCGTCTGCCGCAAGTTGGTAAGCGTAAGTAACGGCAGACCTGACCGCCTTTGGACTGTCGAGAATGAATACCTCCAACCGTCCAGGCTTGATATTCATTATGTCTGCTTTTGTTATTTTGCATATTCTTTTCATACTTCTTACTTAAATATATTCAATAAAATTTGGAACGAAACGATAAAAGAAGTACATTTGCAGAGCCAACATTAAATGCACACTTTCGGACGTTTTCGCGCCGTTTGTGGTGGGGTGTAATGACTTACTTGAACCCAACAGGTGCAAAGGTATTCATTTTGTCTATTCAAACAAACTTTTTGAATATACATTTTGTCTATCTTTACATTGTTTAACTCTTGCACTCTTCGAAACAAATATAATTAATCATAATTCACACTCTATGGGAAATGTTGTTGACAGAATTGCAAGGCTAATGGCAGACCGAGGGATGACCGTTACTGCCTTTTCGCGGATCGTGGACATCAACCAATCGAACCTTTCAAGGAAGATGCGGAAAGTCCTGCCCATCACCGAACGTGATATTTATAAAATCTGCAAGTATTTGGGCGTGAACGAAGACTGGCTCACAACGGGCTCAGGCGAGATTTACACAGAGCAAGGAATGAATTTCCTCTCCCAAGGAGACACGGGGAAACCTGTTGGCAAGATTCAATACAACAATCCCAGGGAAGAGAAAAAGGTTCCTTTCTACGATGTAGAATTTGAACTCGGGTTTGACGAAATGTTCAACGACGAACCGAACGTACCGTCTTCATACATCAGTGTGCCGGGATACGAAAAGGCAGACTTTTGGTGCAGAGCGTCAGGGGAAAGTATGAAGCCGTACATCAACAGCGGAAACTATGTCGCACTGAAGGAAGTTGAAGGATGGCAGGACTACATCACGATGAATGAGGCATACGCCATCGTTACAAGAAACGGACTTAGAACAATCAAAGTCATCCGGAAAGGAAGCGACGAAAGACATTTCACACTCCACGCTTACAATGAAGATTTCGAGGATCAAGAAGTGGACAAGACTAATATCCTTCGAATATTCAAAGTCATTGGAATACTGAAAGCGTTGTGATGTGAAATTATTGGATGTATCATCACACCAACAGACGCAAACATAGTGCAAACAAAAATTTAAACCATTCATAAATAATTGAAATTCAACTAATTATAAATAAGAAATGATAACAGTCAC
>CAVJZZ010000088.1:0-9832 GCA_963654295.1 Lachnospiraceae bacterium
CTACATGGAGGCGGAGTTCAACGGAAAGCCTTCGGAGGACACCATCAAGGCTATGGTGGCGGAATGGTTCAACGACCGCACCAACGAAACCATACTTTCGGGCTTCGTGTGGAACGGCATGAGCGTGTGGCTTTCCACCGAGAACCAGTTCAACTACAAGGCAGCATACGACTTGGCAGTGCAGTCTGACGGCAAGACATTGCCGGTCACGTTCAAGTTCGGGACGGACGATGTGCCATGCTATCACACGTTCACCGACATCGACGAACTGACTGACTTCTACACCAAGGCCATGCAGCACATCCAGGACACACTGGCTGACGGTTGGAAGAACAAGGATAATTTCAATTTGGAGTTATACCGAGACTAAGAACAATCCCTTCGGGGGAGGGTTATAAAAAAAGCCCCCGGCCTGTTAAAATAGTCGTCTCACTTACTTTTTAACACACGTTACCATCAATAGGCACGACCGGGGGCATAGACCCTCTCATCGATCCGCCGTATCTCTCCACTGAGGTAGGCACATATAATATGTACTGGCGACTTGCCGACTACCTTGATGTGCTGACCATTCTTGCCGGCCATCGTTTCGTTTACTTCACTTCCAACAAGTCGTCCATCATCGAGCTTTGCGAGTGGATGGGCAGGAACCCGACCGTGGGCAACCCTTTCCGAAATTGCCACAAGGTGGAGTTCAATGCCACCGTGAACTACAGCTCGCACTACACGGACATGATGCTGTTCACCGATGCCGCCTGACGGCGTTATAATTCAATTCTGACGGCATAAGAAAGCCCCGGCGGTAAATTATCCGTCGGGGCTTGTTCGTTGCGACACGTGCGGTTTATCGCAACAGGTATCGCACTGCGTAGCTGTCGATGCTTTCAAGTATCTCCTCGTGGTTGTGGTTGGTGTTCGTTTCCATCAGTGCCATGCCGTTGAAGTCCTCACCGCTCAGTCCGTCAAGGGCGGTATGCACCTTGTGGCAGAGGTCAAAGGCTGCATCGTGGCCGCCGTCTGCCCAGTCCGTTACGAGGTGAATAGTAATGATGCCTTTCCCTCGCTGGCATCCGCCTTGGAATGGCGACCACTCAATCTTTCCGAACTCCACAAAGACGGCAGGACGCTCCCACACATCTTCCTGGTCTATGAACTCGATGTTCTGGTTCCACAAGTCGATGTGCTTCACTTCGGGCACATCGCTCGCCAACTTTGCTTTGATGGCGTTGTATAATTCCTTTCTCATTTCAATTTATATTCGTGTTCAAAATACTCTGTAAGATTCTCCTCAATGATGTCCTTGACGGCTTGCTCCACTTCGGGCGACGCTCCCAAGAACCTGCGGCGCGGTATCTTGATGCTCTTGCCCTCTTTCATCAGTGCCATGTGCTTCCAGAACTCGGCCTCGGTGCTCAGTTGGACGGTGCGTTTGTCGTTGCGCCGCTCGCCGTTCTTCTTGCGTCCGAACGAGCCTGTCGCCTCATTGTACTTGTGCCAGAAGTACCGCTTCATCCTGGCCGTTACCTTTATCTCGCCTCCCTCGTTATGGATGGCTGCATAGGGCAGCGTGGAGCAGAACGTGATGCTGGTGTCGGTGGTTCGGCTGCTGATGCTCTGGCGGAGCGTGCCGGTGTCTATCAGTATGGAACCGCCCGGACGTGTCGGGCTGCTCCTGCGCTGCCACTTCTCGTTGAAGAATGCCTGCCGCTCGAAGTTCCTGTCGAACTCGTCGCTCAGCTCCACCCTAACGTCGTTTAGGATATTGCGGATGATTTTCTGTATGTCCCGGTTCATCGTCAAAGTCAAATTTCAGAAATGTCTGTGCCTCTTGCGGCACTTCGTTCTTCGGGTCACAAGAGGCATTGAGGAGGTTGTAGAAGGTACGTTCACATATACCATAAACAGGATACACGAACCGCCGCCATATCTCGCGGTTGCTGATTCCGCTCTTGGCATGCTGGTCGTATATCCTATTTATGTCTGTGACACGTTTCTGATAGCTTGCTCCTCGCCTCTTGCTCATAAACTGTTTTAGTGTCTGTCTCTGGGTTTATAGGGACGGATGTCGTAGGTCATCTTTGCGCTGACGGTTACTCTGCCCGTCCCCTCACACTGGTCGCACATGCGCTCCTCGCCGGTCTCCCGGTCGTGGAGACGACCTGTGCCGTGGCATTTACGGCACAGGGCCACTTTGGGGCTTTTCTCCACTTCCTGTATCATACGGCATCCTCTTTCTTGGGTTCAACGTAGAAGGTCTCGTCCTGCACCACCTGAATGCCGCATTTGTTCATCTGCGGAACCATGTCCTCCACATCGCGGTCGGCAAGGAGTTTGTCCTTGGCTATCTCCTCGGTCTGGCGCAGGTAGCTGGGCAGGAACTCCTTCACCAGCTGCAGGGCGCTTGCCCACGTGAAGCCTTTGAGGGTCTTGAGTTTCGGTGTGCCGGTGCGGAAGCCGATAACTCCGTGCGCCATTTCGAGGCTCTTCTTCTTGGTGAAGAGGTCTGCCTGGTTCTCGGTGGCAAAGGCCTGGAGCGTGTCGAAGGCTTTCTCCTTCTCGCCTTCCAGTTCCGCCAGCTTGCCAGCGTACTTTTCGCGGATCTTGGCGCACTGCAGTTCGATGTCTGCCGTGATTTTTGCGCTCTGTGCGTCTGCCTTTGCGTAGGCTGCAAACGCTTCGTCGGCTGCCTCTCTGGTCACGCCGGTAATGATTACTTTCTTTTCTCTTTTCGCCATTGTTGTAACTTTTTTGATGATTATTATTCGGGTTGCTTATCACTCGTCGTCTGTTTCCTGCCAGTCGCCTTCTTCCAGTTCCTTGTCAAGCTCGTATTCTATGCGTTCCAGAAACTCGATATACTGGTCGCCCTGCAGTTCTCTGTATGCGAGGCCGTGGATATATTCCAGCACTCGCTTCACTTTCTCGTTCATGCCTCACCTCCTGCTCCTATATGCACCACCATGTATTCCACTTGTGGCTGCGCCTGCGGTGCCTGTTCTTTCTTCGGTTTCAGTCCGCCTTTGCGCTGGATGGAGCGGAGCTTGACAGAAAGTTGATCCAGTTCCTCGTTGGTCAGCCGGGCGAACACCTTGCCGGCGATGCGTGGGTCTTCACAAAAGGCATTGATGCGTGTCCAGTCGGTGGTGTCGATGCCGATTTTCTGCATCAGCCTCAGACACTTGCTGCGGTGCTTGCGCTGCTCGTCCTTGACGGTGCGGAGTAGCTGGGCGGTGGCTCCTTCGAGCTTGTCGCACATCGTGTCGTACTCTTTCTTGGTCATCTCACGCAGCGAGGTGGTGCGTCCGTCGGTGAACTGGCTCACCACTCCCTCCTTGAACTCGTCGCCCAGCTCCTTGGTGGCAAACTTGTAGCTCGCTTTCAGTATGCCGTAGAAGCGTGCGAAATTCGTGACAGCCGAATGCAATGGAGCTTGCTCCTTTTGCTGAGGCGCATCCGAATTGGGCTGCGCCAAATTGGTTACTTCCTGTGCCATGGCTCTTTGACTTTATGATATTCCACATACATCAACCGAGCAGCTTCAACAACCAAGGGTAATTCCTCTTTCAACAGGCAAGTGGTCAGAAGTGAAACTTCATTGTAGCAGATGAACAGCCGTCCGTCAAACTCTCTTACCTGCAGCACTCGCTCGGCTTCCTGCTTCAGTTCTTCACTGTGGCGCTCGGCCATTCTCTTTCTGCGCTGCTCCTGCCTTGCATGGAGCCATGCGCCAAACTTGGTCAATAGTTTCATTTCCTTCATCGTCTTTATATTTTATAGCGTTCTTGATTATTCACTCGGTTGCCATGTAATGTCTATCACGGCATCCACCTTTCCTTTTCCCTTGCACACGGGGCAGACCCTTATCACGTCATCGCCCCACCGCTCGTCATAGACGAATGAGCCTGTGCCGTGGCAGTAGCCACACTCATGTCCTTTGCTGAAGATGCGCTCTGCGCTTGCGCAGAATGTGGGTGGCTCTATTATCAGTGTGTTTTGCCGTTTGCTCATGTCTTGCTCGTATCGTTGTAAACCTCTACCGCTTTCTCCTCCCAGATGGTGTAGTACTCGCTCACGTTGCCGGAATACCGTCCTTGGCAGTAGGCTCTGAAGCCTTGTGTCCTCACCTTCACCCCGGCTGCGTATTTCAGTCTGATGGCTGGTTTGCCGATGGGCTTGCCTTTGTCCTCCTGGCTGATGAAGATGAACGTCTTGCGCTTGAAGCGTTCTATCAGTGCCTTGGTCAGCGAATATTCCCACCCTGCCTCGTATGCGTACTGGTAACTGTCCACGATGATGAACTTGGCGCTCTTGGGCTTTGCCAATCGTTCTTCCAGTGCCTTGATGTCGCCGTCGGTAATGATGCGGAACGAGCCTTGCACCTCGGTCATCTTGAATTGGGCGAGCCGTCGCTGCATCGACAGCCCCACGCCTTCCTCCAAGGACACGTACAGCACGCTGCCTATTCCGCAGAGCATCTTGGCGAACTGCATCACAAAGGAACTCTTGCCGCTGGCACTGGGTCCGCTGATAAACCATGTGTCGCCCTCTTCCGGCTGGCCGAACACGTCTTTCCATTGCCCTTCAAACGGGAGTGCCTTGCACTTGATGTTCGCCACGTCCTTGGGGCTGTATGCTCGCTTTGCCATATCACTGCTTTTTTATGTTCGTTTTTACATTCGGGAACCACTGCACGATGTGCGCCGCATAGAGCAGGTCGGTGGTCTCCAGTACGATGCAGCCTTTGGTCTTGGCTCGCCGCACCTTGATGTCGCACTCTCTATGTCCGTCCAGCCAGTCCTCCATCACGGCTCCGATGTGGCTGCCGTGGATGAGTAGCTGGATGGTGTCACCTTCTTTGTATTCGTCGATCATCATGCCTGTACTCTTTTAAGTTTTTCTATTTCCGTGTAAACTCGCCGCAGTCCCCCACCCGACTTTCGCACCAGTGTGGCAATGTCCGCACCTTCGGGAGCGTTCACCCGTGCCACCACGCTTGCCTGATCTTTCAGGAACTTCTCACGCTCCTTGCAGTCGTCGGGTGTTACCTTGGAGTAGCGGTCGCCGTAACGACTGAGCATTTCGGTGTAGCCCACTTTCTTGCACTCTATCGAGCGGTTGATTTTGGCCTTCAGTCCGTCGGCTCCCATCATGTACCAGGCGCAGCATCTTTCGGTGGCGTTCCAAAGGGCTTTGAGTTCCAAAAATGCCTCGTACTGCAGGTCGCCGGCCTCGTCAAGGATAATGAGTGGTGTTTCGATGGAACGGAGGTAATAGACCAAATCTTCGTACACATCGCTGTATCTTCCGTTGCCGCCGATACCGAACTCGGTGGCAATTTTGCGAACCAGCTTCAGCTTGGTCTTGACCTGCGAGCAGTCCACATAGATGGCATTGCGGTGTCCCTGCACATAATAGCGTGCCGTGAACGTCTTGCCGATGTTGGGTATGTCGCAAAGGATGGCACTCAGTCCGCTCTGCTGGCAAAACTCCAGTTGCTTGGTGATATAGTCGAAGGTGGCGGTGCGTGCCGGTTTCCATTCGATGCCGCCTCTGAGGTTCACACCCAACTTCCGGGCAATGGTTATCCAGTTGGCCTCGCTCAGAGCCTTGTCGGTCTGGCCGTTCTTTATTGCGCTATATACCGAGGTGCTGATACCCAATGAGGCTGCGTGCTTGGCATCGCTCGGATAGTTCGTGCGGTTGGCGGCTATCGCCTCCAGTATCCGCTTTTTGCTTTCAGTCGTTATCATTGTCTCACGTTATTTTATTATCGTTCTAATTCTATTCTAATACCGTTCTATAAGTCTGCCAACGGGTCTGAAACGTGGTAGGCCACTTCCATTTCTGGCTCACTTCCTATCAGTGGAAGTTCAAGCGGTGGCGGTGGTGCTGCCTCCTCATGTGTCGGCTCTGCCTTGGATATGCCCACGCTTGGTATGGCGTTCTTCTTGACGTATGCGTTGAATGCCGCTATCTTCTTCTGTTGGTTCACGAATATCTCACGGTCCTCGTCGGTCTGCTCGGCATCGGCGGTGTTGAATGTGCCCACGTCTTCGAGCTTGTCGATAAGACGGTCGTTCTGGAAGATGTACACGTCGGTAGCGTTGCCGTCCTCGTCGGTCAGCCAGTAGGCATCCACCTTGTAGTTGTTCGGTTCGAGCCGTTCCATCACTTCGGTCTTGCTCAGCCACCAGTCCTTGTATGCCACCCTGCAGTAGCTGTTCCTGCGTATGGAGGTCTCGGTATGCTCGCCGATGAACCGTGCCCACACCGATTTGTCCATTGGCTGGAGCGTGGGGTTCATGTTGGCTTCAAGCACTTGCCAGCGTGTCATGCCGGGATATTTCTTCTGGTTCGGGTGGAGGGTGTTGTTGAACTCATTGATGTCGCGTATGTCGTCGGCAATCAGCTCGTCCCAGCTGTAGTACTGTTTGTCCTCGTAGGTGTCGTTCTTCTCGTCAAACACCTTCTTGGCCTCCGTGCGGTAGTGTCTGTCCTTGGCATAGAAGCGCCCGATGCCGAGGTGGTTGCGGTGTTCCACCCTGCGTTTCTTGGCTCCGTTCATCGGCTCGGCGTATTTCTCCTGCGAGTTCATAGGGGCGCAGAAGCGCACGAATGGGAACAACACGCCTGCTTTCAGGAAACTGTCTTTCCACTGGGTCATCAGGTGGTTCTCCACCTCAACCTGTGCAGGGCAGCCCCACCCTTTGCTTTCTATCAGGCGGAACATGGATCGGAAGCAGTCGGCCACCAAGTCCACGTTTTTGTTGCGGTTGTAGGCATAGCCCACCACGCACTGGCTCGTAACGTCGTAGGCGTAGTATGCCTTCGGTCTTGCCTTGGTGTCCTTCAGTTTGCGTGGGAGGTCGCGGTCGTCGAATGAAATCTTCGAGAACGAGAACTCAGGCGCATGGCGGTGGACGTGTGGCATCTGCTCGTGCATGAATGTGGTGTAGGAGTCTTGCGAATGCTCGATGAACAGGCGGTTCTTCGGTTTGTTCAGATAGTTGGTGATGGTGCTTTCGCTCAGTGACTTTGGGTCACCGTTCTTGTCAGTCCATTCCGAGGGGTCGAAAAGCTCGCCTGTTTCGGGATCGTACACGTCCAGCTCACCGCACACGAATGAGTTGTACATTTCCCACACGTTGGTGTTGAACGGCCTGTTGGGCAGCACGGCTATCGACAATATCAGTCGCTCGGTTCGGTAGTCCACCTTACGGCTCGCCTGGTTGCCGAACTTTCGGCTGATAAGGCATTGGTAGCCGTCCCTCTGGTACTCGTTCACCTTCTTGCGGAAGCGCAGCATACTTGCCGGCAGTGTGTGCCCGGTTTTCATGCGGTAGCCTTCCACGGCTTGCGACATCATGCTCCAGTCGTACTTCTGCCCCATCGTCTTTTGTATCGCCTTGGCGTTGTTGTAGAGTTTGATGCAAGCGTTCAGCACACTGGCATTGGTTACATACTCCTTCACATGGGCATCGGTGGCATGGTCGTGTCCACACTGGTTGCGCCAGTCGTTGAAATAGGCGACGGCTGCCTGGTCCACCTCGTAGTTGGCATCAAGCCAGGCAAGCAGCACCTCCATAGACGGGTCGGGGTACAGGGTCTTGAGTTTCTCCTGATAGGCATCGGGCAGACTGCTGACCGCGATGAGTGCGTAGCCGCCTCTCCCACCACGACGCACAATATCTATGCGACCGCGTGCGGAGAGCTGCTTGTAGTTGGGTACGGACATAATGCCGCCATCCACAAGTTCCCGCATCGAGATGCAAAGTCTGTTATCGTGGTACTCCATAATTCTGCCTCCCGATTATTCGCTTACTGTCTGCTCTGCCTTAAACAGCGAGTCAACATTCTTTGCGTTGATTGCTTCTGCCAGACGCTGGATGCCGTCCATTTCACGCAGCATGATGTTGTCCCAACGTGCAACACGCTCGCCCTTATAGTACAATTCGGTGTTGCCAGTTTTCTTGTCGGTTTC
The DNA here is from genome assembly GCA_963654295.1 of Lachnospiraceae bacterium. Classification (GTDB taxonomy): domain Bacteria; phylum Bacteroidota; class Bacteroidia; order Bacteroidales; family Bacteroidaceae; genus Prevotella. The sequence continues at coordinate 7,982 of CAVJZZ010000088.1, forward strand.
CAATTTTGCGCCATTAGGGAAGTACTGATTAATCATACCATCGTAGTCATACAATACTTCCACTTCCGGGACAACAACCATCACGATGCCACCCTTCTGACGGGCAAACATACGGATACGCTTTGCGCAGTCCGTGTCGCCACGCTCCTTGTCAAAAAGAAGAGCATTCCGCACTGTGCGGTCACCCACCTTGAAAACTTTCGCCAACTCCTGGCGAACCTCCTTTGTTACGTGAATGTACTTTTTCATATCTCACTTGTTTTACGTTATACTTATTTGTGGGGAGTGGGGAGTCGAACCCCTCGTGGCTATCCAGCGCACGGCAAACCTGCCACCCCTGCGGTCTTTCCCGCCGCCATCCGAGGCCAACCCTGCCGACTATCCAGTGCGGTGGCTGACTATCCAGTGCAGCACTCAGGGTTCCGTGTTATCCTTCAATCATTTTACCTCGTTTATTATGGTTCAAGAAAACGCACGCTGTCATTCTTCACCTCCTCGTTTGCCTCCATCCAGCCTATATCGTAGGCTCGGCCATCTTGGTAAGTGTTATATCTATACCACTTGTCGTAGATGCCATTCTCGCAGTCGCGTTTGCCAGCCTCATAGTGTTTCAAAGTCTGTGCGATGCGCTCGTCTGCTTCATGCTTGATACCAAGCACCATCTTGTCTAATGTCTCGTTTTGAATCTCGTTCATATTCTTTAATTGCAAAAATTCGTTATTCTCGGCCTTTTTTCGTATCTTTGACCGCTTGTTCTTATTGGAACACGCTGCAAAGATACAAAACATTTCGCCATCATGCAAGAAAAAGAGCAAAATATTTCGCCAATCAAACAAAGAATTTTGTTATTTGCTGGTACTTTGGGTATTAGCAAGCGTGATTTCTATGCCAAAATAGGGGTTTCGCGTGGCACATTAGAGAGTAAAACTGGTATTACCGAGGATGTAGTTACAAAATTTTTCGCCACATATCCAGAAGTGAGTGTCGAATGGGTTATGACTGGAGCAGGAGAAATGCTAAACATTTCGCCATCATGCAAGAAAAAGAGCAAAATTTCCACAGAACAAGACAAAAATAAAGATAAGACCCCCGAAGTTTCATTCAATCCGGCAATAGGCAAACCATACTATGACGTGGACTTTCTGGGTGGATTCGACGAGATTATAAACTCACAAGTAACGATTCCAGCCAACAACATCGTAATACAAGGTTTCGACAAAGCCGACTTTTGGTGCAACGTCACCGGGCACTCCATGGAACCAAAGATTAGCCATGGCGACATCATAGCACTCCGTCAATGCACCATTGAAGACATACAATATGGAGAGATTTATGCTGTCGTACTTGACAACATACGCACCATCAAGATTCTCCGCCGCTCGTCTGACCCGAAGAAACTGCGTTTCATCCCTATCAATATCGCCAACTATGACGAGCAAGAATATCCGAAGGAGCGCATCCTACACGTTTTTGAGGTTATAGGAAGCATCTCCAAGTTCTTCTAACCCCTTACGCATACCCCTCCAACACCATTCGTGCCCCATTTGGAGGGGTGTACCCCCTCTTTTGAGGTATCTATTATATAAGAAGCCCCATAAACACAAGGTTTTAGCTGGATTCATGCCCATTTTACCTATACCGCAAATGGGTAGTTTCCCCCACCCTATCCCTTAAAACTATCCTTTTCCCTCCCCCTCTATCCTACCCCCGAAAACCCCGAATGTGTAACCCCTATTTTCGGATATTGTAACCCCTATCTGTAACCCCAATAGTAACCCCATTCCCATTTTTCGCCATTTTCGGGCATAAAAAAGGGAGGCCAAACGACCTCCCGACAAACGACCTCTCAAA
>CAVJZZ010000089.1:0-9753 GCA_963654295.1 Lachnospiraceae bacterium
AAAGTTACTAAATATTACCCAAAGGTAAGTTACCCAAGGGTAATATTTAGCTTTTTTAAGCGAACAGCAGCAATGAGCAGATGCATCGAATGGGACAACCAGAAAAGGAACGACGCGTAAAAGCGATAAATTATGTTAATTATCAATATCAACCACAAATATGATGCAAGAAATGAATAGTTTTGTGTTTTATATAGTAAATACATAACTTAAATTCGGACGATTTATGAAAGCTACGTTTAACAATTGGTACAGAGCATTGACAGCCATGCTGCTGACAATGCTCGGTTTCTCTTCTTGCGGTGGGAATGGACAGAACGGTGCCGATGATATTGAATGTCTCTATGGCACCCCCACCAGCACGTTCCAAGTGAAAGGCAACGTGACCGATGAAGAGGGCAACCCCATCCAAGGCATCAAGACAAAAGTAGAAGTAAAATACGGAGCATCGAAAAATGACAGTGTCTACACCGACAGCAAAGGAAACTACCTCTTGGAAAAGTGCGCAATGACTGGTATTCCTACTACTGAAAAAGACATCGTGAAAGTTATCTTCGAAGACGTAGACGGAGAAGCCAATGGTGGAACCTTTGCCAACGACACCGTGCAAGGCAATGACCTGACCATCAAGCAGACTTCCGAAAGAAAAGGTACATGGAACCTTGGCTCTTATGAGATTACTGCCAACGCGAAGCTCAAGAAAAAGCAATAATCTCCTATTCCACAGGAAGCCATGACAAAAATAGAACCCCTGTCCTTGCGCCGCCGTCTGGCATTGGAGATTTGGCGCAAGGCATACAACCGGCAAGTGGAGGAGCATCCCTTGCGCCAACTGTTTTGGGAATGCACCTTGCGGTGCAACTTGCATTGCCGACACTGCGGAAGCGACTGCAAGGTGAACGCCAACACCAAGGACATGCCCTTGGAAGACTTCCTGCGAGTGCTCGACAACATCAAGCAGCATACTGATCCCCACAAGGTTTTCGTCATCGTGACAGGTGGCGAACCCTTGATGCGTGAGGACATAGCCGAGTGCGGCAGGGCCATCTACGAGAAAGGATTTCCTTGGGGAATGGTGACCAACGCCCTCTTCCTCTCTCCGCGGAAGCTGGACTCTCTTCTGCAAGCCGGTCTCCACACCATGACAATCAGCATGGACGGACTTGGCGAGGAGCACAACTGGATGCGCGGCAACACGCACAGTTTCGACATGGTTTCGCGAGCGATAGACATGCTGGTTGCCCATCCCGAAATAAAATACGACATCCTCACCTGTGTGAACCGCCGCAACTATCCCCTTCTCGAAGCCATCAAGCAATTCCTGATAAGCAAAGGGGTAAAGAGGTGGCGAGTGGTGGCAGTGTTCCCCGTGGGCAGGGCTGCCGCCGACCCCGACATGCACCTCAAGGCTGAGGAATACAAGGGCATATTGGAGTTTATCAAGCAAACTCGCCAAGAAGGACTCATCCATTGCAGCTATGGTTGCGAGGGATTCATGGGCAACTTCGAGGGCGACATCCGCGATTACTTCTTCGGCTGCCAGGCCGGCGTAACAGTAGGGTCTGTCTTGGTGGACGGTTCCATCTCCGCCTGCGCCAGCATCCGTTCCAATTATCACCAAGGCAACATCTACCGTGACGACTTCTGGCAGGTGTGGAACCAAGGTTTCGTACCCTATCGCAACCGCGAGTGGATGAGAAAAGACGATTGCGCCGAGTGCAAATACTTCAGATATTGCCGGGGCAACGGCATGCACCTACGCGACGACGAGGGCAAGCTCATCATGTGTCCCCTGCATAGGCTCAAAGACTAGCTCCCTTAGGGCTTTCACAGCCTTACATTATAATAGTAAAATAATACATTTGAACGGAAAGGTTGTCGGTGATTTCTATTGGAAGACGCAAATCCAAATCACAGGCAACACCTCCTCCCTGGCTTATTCACCACGACTCGTGGATCTGTTCGTTGAATGGCAGAAATACAAGGCATTCAATTTCAGAATGGGTGAATTTCAAGTGCCATTCACCTTTGAGAGTTCTATTCACCCGATAGACATGGGATTCATGGACAATGCGTAGGTCGTCTTGAAGTTGACAGGCTATTCTGACCGTTCCGGGCAACACTCAAGCAACGGACGTGACATAGGCATCATGGCACAAGGTGATTTCCTGCCAGACGCGAGCGACAGAAACCTTCTCCATTATGCGGTAAGCGTGGTTAACGGACAGGGAATCAACCTCAAGGATGTAGACCACAGAAAGAATGTTGTCGCAAGCTTTTGGGTAATGCCAATCAAGGGTATGCGCATCGGCGTTTCAGGATGGGAAGGATCTTATGCAAGAAAGGGGTCTTGGACTGACGAAGCCACAGGTGAGACAAAGTCGGGAGTGAGAAGCCAACCACAGCACAGGTATGCAATCAGTGGAGATTATGTTTCGAACGGCTGGACAGTCCGCACCGAGTATATCCATTCCACGGGAAACGCTTTTAATAAGACGATGACTGACACCAATGATGCCAGTGCCACGGATTGCTCATTGTCCTCAAATGGCAACTAGGCAGATGGATTCTATGCTTTAGGCATTGCACCTGTTGTAAAAAACAAGGTTAATGTCAAGGCTCGCTACGATATGTATAGAAACAATGGCGAATGGAATTCTGCCAAAACCTTCTATGAAGTTGGTGCCGACTACTACTTTACGAAAAATTTGAAGTTCACTGTAGAGTATGCCCTTGTCAATGACAGGACACTCGACAAACACAATTACAGTTTGATAGATACACAACTTTCTGTCAAATTCTAATCATTGCAGTCTGCTAAGACTTTGAGCTGAATAGAATTAGGGCTGAAATCCTCGCTAGGATTCCAGCCCTATTAGTTTCCCTTTGTTTTTGCCAAAAAAATCATGATGCATGAACGAAGGTACATATTTTAGCGGACAGCAATAAAAGCCAAACTATCTGTAGGCATCAGAACTGATAATGGCATTGCTTCTTCATGTCATAGCAATCACGATGTAACACGACATGCCTAATTTTGCTCCCGAAAAAACTTTTCGACGAACAGAATAAAAACGTTATGAAGAAGAATGTAGTAGTAATGACGATGGCAGGCTTGCTTTTGCAGGGTGCAGTGAGCAACGCCGTTGCCGACAATGCGCCTGACGGCAAAGCCTCTACAGGAAAGGTCGTGGGCATGAACATAGTAAACGGCAAGGTCACCAACGAGCAGGGTGAAGCCTTGCCGGGCGTGGTGGTACACTGCGGCAACCAAAATGTGCAGACCGACGTGAACGGCGAGTTTCACGTGACCGCCAACGCGGGTGAGAAACTCACCTTTACTTATATAGGCTATGCCTCAACCACCAAGAAAGCCGACGACGGCCGCCTGAATGTGGTCATGAAGGAAGACAGCCAAACGCTGGGCGAAGTGATTGTCACCACGCAAAAGAAAAGCCAAAGCAGCTTGGAGGTTCCCGTGGCAGTGAGCGCCGTGACAGGAAGCGTGATGGAGAAACTCAACCTTCACCAAATGGACGACGTGGCGCAGTTTACCCCTGGCGTGCAAATCCAGTTGCAAAGTCCCAACAACCCCGGCTATGTCATCCGCGGCGTGACATCGGACGATGGTGCCGCCTATGCCCAACCGCGAGTGTCGGTGTTCATGGACGGCGTGTCCACCTCGCGTAGCCGTGGCTCTGCCGTGGAACTCTTCGACCTTGAGCGTGTGGAGGTTGCCAAGGGCCCGCAAGGCACCTTGTTTGGAAGAGGCGCTGAGATAGGAGGTATCAGCATACTTCGCCACAAGCCAGTGGATTACCTCACGGGCGAGATTTCGCTCAACTATGGCAGCTACAACCAGCGTCAGGCCACGGGGTTCATCAACACCCCCATCGTCAAGGGCAAGCTCGCAAACCGCTTCGCCTTCGACTATGATGCACGCGACGGTTTCATAAAGAACGAGGCCGGAGGCAGGCTGAACGGCAAGAACGCCCTGGCGTTCAGGAACTCCACGCAGTGGTGGTTCGACGACGACACTTCCCTTGGGCTTGTGCTCGACTATCAACACGACGACTATCCCGGCACTTCCTTCCATAGCATCAACCCTGCCTACGGCAATAGCGACCCCAACAGCCCTGCCAACCTGGAGGCCGGCAAGCAGTTGGGCATCAAGCGCAACGTGGGCGGCGCCTTGCTGAACATCACCCACAACATGGGCAACAAGTGGTCGCTCAACTCCATCACAGGCTTCCGTGCCTTCAACAGCGACGAGCGTTTCGATGCCGATGGCACATATCTCCCCCTCTTGCTCTGCCAGGAAAAGGAGAAAGGCACACAGCTGAGCCAGGAACTCAGGTTCAACTACGACGACCACAAGCGTTTCTCAGGCTTCGTGGGTGCCAGCTACTTCTACGAGAACTCTTCGCAGGATGTCAACGCCAAGGCCAACCTGCAATATCTCTACCCAGTGTATATCCAGAAGAGCGTAAAGGCATCGCTCAACAGCCAGATGGACAACGTCAAGGCATTGCTCGGTCAAAGTTTGCCAGCCGCCTATCAGCCAATGGTGGAACAGATGCTTACCCAATTGATGGGCAAGTGGTTCCCCGATACGCCGGCAACAGATGCCAACGGCAAGCCCGTGCCGCAAACCACCACCCCCGACTTTTATGGTGACCTGAAATCTCAGCTCGCCTCATACAAGATGGACTTGGACCAAATGCTGGCAGGCATGGGCAACAACGGCAAGGCCATACAAGCCGCACTGCAAAGCATATCGGGCAAGCCGCTCGATGCGGCCTATACCGAGCAAGGCAAGAACTATGGCACCAACCAAGCCGCGGAAGTCTTTGCCGACGGCACCTTAAAGATCACCAAGCACTTGAACCTTACGATGGGTCTCCGCGGTACCTACGAGCACCAGGAGACAGGCTACTCTTCCTCCACGGTGCCAAGCATGTTTGGCGCCGTGCTGTATCATCCCACGGAAGGCGGCGCGAAGGTCACGGCAAGCGACAGCTACTGGTCGTGGGTGGGACGTGCGGCACTCAACTACATGATTGGAAGAAACAACATCTACGCCAGTGTTTCACGTGGCCGTCGTCCCGGAGTGCTCTATTTCAATAACGACCCCAAGGACTTCGAGACCTTGAACCCGGAGATAATCTACAGCTATGAGGGCGGCGTTAAGGGCAGTTTGCTGCAAGGCCGTCTCACCTATGACTTCTGCGCCTACTATTACGACTGGTACAACTACCAGACATCCGTGTTCAACCAGACCACCAGCAAGTATGAGTATGACGACGCAGGCCGTGCCCACAGCTTCGGCGTAGAGGCAAGCCTCAGCTACTCACCCTGCCGCTATCTCAACATCTTCGGCAACTGGTCGTACATAGAGGGTAAGTTCAATGATACCGACGACAATGGCGTGAAGCAGGAGTATGCCGGCAATCGATTCCGCCTCACTCCCAAAAACAGCTTTGCCTTGGGCTTCGACCTCAACGTGCCGACTGGCAAGGGCGCGTCTGTCTTTTTCCGCCCCACCTACTCATGGAAGTCTAAGGTGTTCTTCGAGGAGAGCAATGAGCCTGAGCTCACACAGGATGCCTTCGGACTGCTCAACTTCACTGCCGGCTATCGCTTCCAGCCTGGCAAGGTCTACTATGAGATAGGCGCCTTCGGCAAGAACGTACTCGACAAGAAGTATGTGGTGGACGCGGGCAACTCAGGCCGACAGATTGGCTTTCCCACCTATGTGGGCGGTAGCCGTTCAGTGGTAGGAGTAATGATCAAGATGGGATTCTGAGAAAGGTAAAAAGGCTAAAAAACAATGGCAAGAACGATGGGATGAAAAGAATTTATTGAAATATCGTTCTGAAGAAAAAACAGGGAGCTAAGGGTTGTCAATCCCTTAACTCCTTGTCGTTTATTATTTCATACCCAACTGGTACATTATGAAGCCATAGATGTCGGCAGTTTCTTCTAGTTGCTTGCTCAGCGGTTTGCCGCCTCCATGACCAGCTTTGCTGTCGATGCGTATCAGCGTTGGGGCGTTGCCAGTCTGTGCCTCTTGCAGGGCAGCGGCAAACTTGAATGAGTGGGCAGGCACCACACGGTCGTCGTGGTCGGCGGTAGTCACCATCGTAGCGGGATAGCTCACGCCTTTCTTCACATTGTGCAGAGGAGAGTAGCCCTTCAGGTACTCGAACATCTCCTTGCTGTCGGCACTCGTTCCGTAGTCGGGCGCCCAGTTCCATCCGATGGTGAACTTATGGTAACGCAGCATGTCCATCACGCCCACCTCGGGAATACAAACCTTGAAGAGGTCGGGGCGCTGCGTCATGCAGGCTCCCACAAGCAAGCCTCCGTTGCTACCACCCATGCAGGCGAGGTGCTGCTTGTCGGTATACTTGTTGGCGATGAGCCATTCGCCAGCAGAGATGAAATCGTCAAACACGTTCTGCTTCTGCATCTTCGTGCCTGCCAAGTGCCAGTCTTCACCATATTCGCCACCGCCGCGCAACACCACATAGGCGTAGATGCCGCCCTTCTCCAAGAACGGGATGCGCATGGAGGAGAAGTAGGGAGGATAGGTGACGTTGAAACCGCCATAGCCATACATCAAAACAGGGTTCTTGCCGTTCTTCTTGACGCCCTTCTTGTAGGTGAGGAAGATAGGGATCTTGGTGCCATCCTTTGAGGTGTAGAACGCCATCTCCGAAGTGTAGTCGGCGAGCTTGAAGTTCACCTTCGGCGCACTGTAGAGCTGGCTCTTGCTCGTTGCGAGGTCATACTGGTAGATGCTCGTTGGAACGGTGTAAGAAGTGTAGCTGAAGAAAAGATCCTTTCGCTCACGCTTGCCGCTGAAACTGGCTGAGCCAACGCCCGGCAGGGCAATCTCGCCGAGTTTCTCACCCTTTATATTATAAAGGTACGCGTGAGAGCAGTTGTCCTTCGTATAGGACAGCACCATCTTGTCTCCATCTACGAAGGTCACGCCTTCCAGCACGGCATCACCCTCGGGTATCAGTTCCTTCCAGTCGCCGTAGCCAGGCTTGTCGAGCGAAGCCACCATCATGCGGTACTTAGGCGCGCCAGCGTTGGTGAGAACATAGATGTTGTTGCCGATGAATTCCACCGGGCTATAGGACTTGGAGCAATCGCCCGTCATCTGGATAAACTGTGAATTAGGCTGACGTAGGTCACGCACGTAGAGGTTGATGCCTTGGTCCATGCCCGACTCATAGAGGAACATCATAGTCTCCTCCTTGTTCACGTCCACGCTGTAGAAGCGCAGCGGATTGGCTGGGTTCTGATAGAAGAGCTGGTCTTGGCTCTGCGGTGTGCCCATCTTGTGGTAGTACACCTTCTGCACCTCGTTCTTCGCCGAGGTCTCCTTGCCCTTCTCTGGAGCGTCGTAGGCACTGTAATAGAAACCATCACCACACCATGTGGCACCCGTGAACTTAGCCCACACGATGTGGTCGTCGAGCAACTTCTGGGTCTTCACGTCCATGACGTAGATTTCCTCCCAGTCGCTGCCGCTACGGGATATGGTATAGGCGAAATACTTGCCGTCGTGACTGAAGGAGATATCCTTCAATGCCACCGTACCATCGTCGCTCAGCTTGTTGGGGTCGAGGAATACACGCTGTTCGCCGCCCAACTTGTCCATCTGGTAGAGCACGGCCTGGTTTTGCAATCCGTTGTTCTTATAGACATACCACTTGCCGTTCTTCTCGAAGGGCGTATACACCTTCTCATAGTTGGACGCCTCCTTGAGACGCTTCAAGTATTTGGCGCGCTGTGGTATCTTGGCGAGATAGGCGTTGGTGACAGCGTTCTCTGCATTAACCCAGGCTGCCGTTATGGCGCTGGTGTCGTTCTCCAAAGGTCGGAAAGGGTCTGCCATCTTCACGCCGAAGTATTCGTCCACGGTGTTGTCCTTGGGGGCAGTGGGATATTTCAGTCCTTGTCCCATCACCGTCATGGCGGTCATGGCCATGGCGGAAGTAAGTAATAGTTTGTTCATATTGCGCAATTGTTATCTGCAAATTGATTGCAAAATTACATATTTTTATACGACAAGCAAACATAATGCGCATGAAAAGGCTTTGTTTCAAATAAAAATCGCACCTTTGCATCCGTGTAACAAATTGTAGAAGGTATGAAGATTGTAAAGTTCTTGAAGGATTGGTCGTTACCGTTGTCCATGGCACTTGGTGCCATCATCTATTTCATTTTTGCCTACGTCCCAGTGTTGGAGCCTGTGAGCGACTGGTTCACGCCCATCAGCAGGCCGATACTGCCGTCGTGCATGTTCATGATACTTTTCGTGGTGTTCTGCAAGGTGGATTTCACGAAGCTCAGGCCCGTAAAGTGGCACCTTTGGGTAGCGGTGCAGCAAGTGGTGTTCGTGATGGCGGTATTAGGACTTATTCTCGTGTTCCGCTTGCAGGGAGAACCCTTGATGCTGATGGAAGCCCTGCTTGTATGCATCATCGGCCCCTGTGCCGCTGCCAGTTCGGTGGTTACGGCGAAGTTGGGCGGCAGCATGGAGCAGATGACCACCTACACCTTCATTTCCAATTTCATCACAGCCGTGATGATACCGCTCTGCTTCCCATTGATTGAGAAGGGCGGTCACATGACCTTCTTCTCTGCCTTCATCAACATACTCTACCAAGTGAGCATAGTGCTTGTGGTGCCTATGGGCCTGGCCTTCATCGTGAAGCATTGCTTCCACCGCCTCCATCGCCGCATCATCAGCATCAAGGATCTTGGCTTCTATCTTTGGGACGGTTCGCTCATTCTCGTGGCAGGCACCACGATGCGCAACATCATGCACTCTGGCACCTCACTCATGTTCATCGTCGTGATAGCCGTCTTGTCATTGCTGCTCTGCATAGTGCAGTTTGCCACAGGCCGCTTCATCGGCCACTATTTCGACACCACAGTGGAGTCGGGGCAGGCGTTGGGGCAGAAGAACACGCCTTTCGCCATTTGGGCGGCCACCGCCTACCTCAACCCCTTGTCAACGGTGGGGCCTGGCTGCTACGTGCTATGGCAGAACCTCATCAACTCGTTCGAGATTTTTCATTACCAAAAGAAGCAGGAGCAAGGGAAATAACATTTGCATCTACCCACATTGCATGATATTCTGTTCGAATGTGTCGGGATGGATGGCACGTTGTTTCAGTGTTCGCCCATCCAATAGTAGTCTACATCGTTGCGTGGCACCACGATTAGTTTTCTTATAGGCATTGCGAAATTGCGTAATAGGCGGTTACAAAAGTAGTGATTTTATTTTAAACGACCAAAAGAGCATGCGGAAATCGGGTGTAAATCGTCTTTTTGTGTCGTTAATAATTAATTTTGCAACCGTAAACCGCAAAACAGGCGTAGAAAAGAATTTGAGCCTGATTTTAATCTAAAAGAACGCCTAAAAAAGCAAAAAATAGCAGAATGATGCTTTTATTTTGAGTTTCAAGTGGTTGTGGCTGGTGTTGGCTTTAAGTGGCCGACGGCAATTTCGACCAAAATCCAGGTTACTAAGAAATAAAAAAAGCAGCAAGCCGTTTCTCGGCTTGCTGCTTTTTTTTAATTGAATACCAGTATGCTATACCTCTTTCAATACAGTCTCCAGGCGGCCGATGAAATCGTCCACGTTCTCCTTGGTCAATACCAATGGAGGGAGGATGCGGAGGATGTTGGTGCCGGCGCAACCGGTGAAGCAGTGCTGCTCGTGGATGA
>CAVJZZ010000090.1:0-3367 GCA_963654295.1 Lachnospiraceae bacterium
ATCGTCGCGGCGTCATGCCTCGAACTCAAAGATCATCTCTACGGAAATAAGTGGGATTGGGTTGACTGGCTATGCACGCTCCTCGGGGGAGCCATCGCTACAGTCCTGTTCTACCTCATCTTATTCTAAACATGGATGCCAAGGAAATCAGAAAGCGCATAGAGCGAGTCAAAGACGACATCGAGCGGGAGGTGCAGCAACGCCTGCCGAAGAAGGTGGGCATCGTGGCGGTAAATCACTTCAAGCAGAACTTTCGGGATGCAGGGTGGCGCGATGATGGGCTTCACTCATGGAAAACGACACGACGGCAAAAGGAGGGTGGGCCAGACTCTAAATATTCTCCACTCACCTCACGGCGCGACCACCTCATGCGCTCTATCCAATACTCGTCACAGCCAGGGCAAGTCACGGTCACTAATCCCGTGCCGTATGCCTCCATTCACAACGAAGGGGGAACCATCAACACGCACCCGTCTGTCACAAAGCGCATGCAGAAATTCGCATGGGCGAAGGTCTATGCACTGGCGGGAGTAAAAGGAAAAGGGAAACTGCCCAAACAACTGCCGGCAGCGGCAGCAAAGTGGAGGGCAATCGCACTCACCAAAAAATCAAAACTAAACATCACGGCGCACATTCCGCAACGGCAGTTCATGGGCGACAGCCACGAACTGAAGCAGAAAATCAATGCGCTCATCAACGAATCTATAAAACGTATACAGGATGGAATACATAATCTCTGAACTCATTCCGCTCATCGCAAAGGCTATGCCTGAGCTTACGCTTGTCGATGAGGACTACGGACAACTGGAAAACATCGACGACAGCGATGAGGAACGACAAATGTACCCAATCACCTTCCCGTGCGTGCTCATCGATGCGCCCGAAACGGAGTGGTCTAATCTTTCTACTGGGCTGCAAAAGGGCATCACCACCGTCCGCGTGCGTCTCTGCATCGACTGTTACGACGACACGCACTATGGTTCCGACACCATCGCGAAGGCGGACAACCGTAACGAACTGCGTCACCAGCTCCACGCGCTGTTGCAGGGCTTCCGCCCAAGTGGGGATGGCTGCTTGGTGCGAACGGCCTCGCGCTTCTACACCTTCAACCACGGGATTAAGGTCTATGAGATGGCTTATAAGACAACGGTCTCAGAGTCCGTCGTCAGTCAAAAAGAGAAAGTTCGCGCACAACGCATCGCTCTTTCGGTGACACGCGAAAACCGCTGAAACCCGCGGCGGGTATCGGAGCGCCGTCCACGGTCGCACCTTCACGAAGCAAGTGGCGGATAATCTGCATAATCCGACCCTCGCTGATAAAAAACTCTTCCGACGATAGCTTACACAACGCATCGTCAAACCGAAGTCGCTTCACCTCGGTCCAATAGTAATACCGCTCAAATAGCTTGCGGTCTCGGGCACTAATCAATCGTTTATCACGTCCTTTACTCATAAAGCACAAATTTAACGCTTAATCACTAAAGCGCAAGCAAAAGCCCACCTAAATCACTCGTATTTAGGTGGGCTTTAGTCTTTTACTGACTTTCTAAGCGGTTTTTACGCCGCTTTGGCATCACAATCGGCAGAAGCTGGGTTCTATTCTCAACCACACGCCAGTGCTCACGTTGCGCTTCGAGAAGTAGTAGTTCGTCGCGGTGGTCTGCACCACGTTGGCTTCTTTGAACAGAGCCATAATCTCGCCATACTCTTCGTCAAACTTGTCTTCCAGCTCATACAGCTTCGAGATGCTCTTGTAGTCCAGGTCGCCCGTCTTGTTGCGCTCTAGCAACGTCATCGCCATCTGATACATCGGGTCTTCCACGCCTTTCTCGCTCGCGGCCATGTAGCGCTTCAGATAGTCCACCAGTCGTTCGGCGGCGAGGTTCGCGCGCTCGTCAAAGCCTTTCACTTTGTTGAACTTCACTTCCAACTTGAAGTCCCCGTCCGTGATGGTGTAGCTCTGCTGACCTTCGTTCTTCACCGCGCCATACTCGCGCATCACTTTCGTAAAGGCGTCGGTCTCGGCGTCGAGCCACTGCTTGAAGCCCGTCACCTCGCTCTCCACACGCTCCACCTTGTCGAGCACGTCGTGCATAAACTGACCGCGCAACGCTTCATAGCTCTCACGCTTCGACTGACGGTCGTTCTTAGCCTCGGCTTGCAACTGCTCCAATAGGGCGGCTCTTTGTTCTTTACTCATGCCTTTCAGCAATTCACTGTTGTCTAATTCCATTTCGTTTCGATTTTATTGTTAAACTTCTTGGTCTTTCTTCTTGCGGTTCATAGCCCTTAGCTTCACGTTCAAGGCGTTCAGCTCGTCCACGTCCAAGTATCGGAAGTATTTGCCGGCGATGCGCTTGTCGGCGCAGAATTGGTCCACCCGTGTCCAGTCGGCGGTATCAACGCCCCACAGTTGCACCTGGTGGAGCACACCGCTACGGGCTTTTTTCAACGCTCGGCGATACATCGCACGCTTCTCGTCCCAGCCGACTAGCTCTTCCAACTTGCGGCACATCTGGTCATACTCCACTGTCTTCATCTCGCGCAGACTTGTTGTCCTTCCACCCGTAAACTCGGCTACGATGGCTTCTTTGTCGGGCTCGCCAGGCAAGCGCTTCAAGAGCATGTAGAACTTCCCGTAATTGTCAATGCCGTTCATACTTCGCCTCTCTTTCTTTCCACTTAAACCACGAGTCTCTCGCCACGGTCAGCGCCGTGGGCAAGTCCCACGACAGCCCGTCGGCAGGCACGATCGGTTCGTTGTTCACACACAGGTAAACCTCGCCGTTAAACTCTCGGGCTTGGATCACCACTTCGCTTTCTCTGGCCAAGGCGCGCTTGCGCTGCTCGGCGTTTCTCACTTTGCGTTCCGTGCTCCAGGCGCACAACCACGCTTTGATGCTTTCAATCATGTTCATTGCTTATAATTTTTGTTTGGTTTCCACTTGATGATTACTTCGGCGTCCATCTTGCCGCACCCCTCACACACGGGGCAGGTCTTCCAATCTGATTCGTAGGGGCTGTTCTTTTCGCCCCAAAAGCCGCCCGTGCCGTGGCAATAGCCACATTCGTGGTTGCGACTCTCGATGCGCTCTTCCTTGCTTTTGTATAAGGGCGGAGTCAGCCAAATCATCTGCTTCTTACTGCTCATCGTCCACCTCCCGCACCATATACTCCATCATCAATGCCTCATGGCCTTCTTCTTGAAGCCGACGGGCGGTTTCTTCGTAGATCATATACTGGTCGTCGCCGCCATAATATTTCACAGCGTCCTTCGCAAACTTTACGATGCTTTCGATTGTTTCGTCCATAATCTTACTTTTCATTTCTGGTTTGTCTTAGTTGATTTGTAAGTGACTCTTTCGTA
>CAVJZZ010000090.1:4247-7759 GCA_963654295.1 Lachnospiraceae bacterium
GAACACCGTTCAATGATTGATTAAGCGCCCATCCGCTTCACTCTGTGCACACCCTTCTTCACCCTTCTCAGGTCGAAGTCATATTGCTCCGCGTCCCTCACCACCTCGGCGATGCCCTTCCGGTCGGTCAGACCGTTGGCTACGCAGATGGCATACACATCGTTGGCGTCGGTCTTCTCCAGCTCAAAGAACTTTCGTCCTATGCGGGAGTGTATCTCGTTGTAGCCTTTCTTGTCATACCGCAAACCCATCGACATACGTCTCTTGATGTAGGAGGTGGAGAAAAACACCATGCCGCATTTGTCCTCCAAACGGTTATATAGGTCGATGAAGTAGTGAAACACTCGCTCGGTCAACTTGTCGGCTTCGTCAAAGAGCAGCACCGCATTCTCGGTTTGGATCAACTGACCAATGATGGCGTCAAGCATCTCCCGCAAGGTCATGCCGTCGGTCTTCAGACCAATCTTCTTGGCTACTTCCCTAATGAAGTCGCTCCTTCTCATGTCTTCGGAGCAGAGCACGTAGAAGGCTCCCGTGTGCTCTCTTTCGTAGAGCTTGGCGGCGGTGGTCTTGCCGCAGCCGGCTTCGCCTACCACCCACGTCACGTTCTTCCACTCCTGGGCGTCGGTCATGGCGTAGGCCATCTCTTTGGCGGCGGTGGTCTCTACGGTCTGCCAGGCACTGGGACTTATGGTGCCGACTTGCGACGCTATCTTCTTCCACATCTCGTCGCTCACGCTGTCCCACTTGCCGGCCAAGATGGTACTCACCGTGCCGGCGCTCGTGCCGTCTAGACTGGCAGCGGCTTTGTTCTGACTCGGATACTTGGCTACATACTGCCTTAACGCTTCTCTAATCGATTCTTTCTGCTTATCATTCATCGTATTTCGTTTTTTATTATTTGTTATTGTCGTTTCCTGCCCATTGGGCCTATCTCATAGCTTCGAGGCTATCTTACGCTCCGACGGCATCGGGATCACCACCGTCTCGCCGCTTTCTTGCTCTTCCAACCAGTCTTCGAGGCTCAGTCGCTTGGTCTCCCTGCCCAACTGGTAGTCGTCAGGCGATTGTGAGTACTTGGCCAAGCGCCTTTCCACTTGTCGTTGCACGTCGGCGGGTGCGCCCTTGAGCTTCGGGCTTCGCAAGCCTTGTTGCTCGGCGTCCATGCCGTGCTCGGCGGCTATCGTCCTGCCTTCCACCATACGCTCTACGCGGTCTTGCAAGTTGGCTTCCTGCTCTTGCCTAATGAACTTGGCGTCATCGGTCGCTTGCTGGTCTTGCAAGGCTCGGTGGATAACCACATAGGGCTCTGCCGTGCGCTCAAATCGCAGACTGCCATCGGAGCCCTTAGTGTAAAGCCTGATGCTGGCGAAGTCGTAAGGGTCGTAGGCCACCACAAACTGCTCATAGGTGTGGCGTCTTCGCCACTCATGGTCGGGAACGCCGGGGGTACTGAACACTTCGTACTGCCTTTTCTTGCCCTTGATGGTCACTTGCAGGCCGGCATCGGTAAACGTGGCCATGCGTTTCGCAAACACCCAGAACATGTCTACCATGTCGTGCAACGTCACTTCGGGGGTCTCCTCGTTCACGCTATTCATATACATGTCTATCCGTCGTTCACCAGTGGCGGGGTGCTTGCCCTCGTTCCACTGCTTCCTTGCCTCTGCATAGGCATTCTTCAGTTCTTCCAGAGTGTACAGACTGTCTTTGTTGGCTTCGATAAACTCTACATTGGGGCGACTCGACGCTTTCTTGGAGGTCACGTTCTGGCCGGTGAAACGCCAGTCTTGGTGCAGCACTTGCATCTGAAACCGTCCGAACACGCTTTCGATGGTCTTCGACTCGCCGTTATAGGGCTGGGTGGGGCGGTGCACCCGGCAGATCTTGCCAATGAAACCGTCATTGTCGAGTTTCTTGTGACCGCCCTGGTTATCGTAGACTATCTCCCAAGGCTTGTGCTTGGCCACCTGCACGGCCATGCGATAGGCGTGATACTGGGCTTCGTAGTCTTCGGTGTCGCTGATGCAGTAGCCCAGCAGCACCTCGCTCATAGCATCGATCACCTCATACACTTGGGTGGTCCGCACCTTGCCGTCCGCATCTCTGTAGTAGAGGTTGAGCTTCGTGCCGTCACCATACCACAGCGTGTCGCGTCTCGTCGGAAGGGCGGTCTTGTGCTTCCTGCCGTAACGCTGCCTTGCGGCTTGCTCGCCATACACGGCGTCATACCACAAGGGTTCCACCGCAGGGCTATTCAGCCACTTCTTCATGCCGCTAAGGCTCCGCAGAGGTTTCCAGCCCTTCTCCTCGGCTATCTCGTTGGCTCGCTCGAAGAGCTGCGCGTCGGTATACACCGGCACCTTGCTTCGTTTCAAGGCTACTATCACCTTCAAGAATTCGTCGGTCACCTTCAAGGCGGAGGCGTTGCCGAGCTTGCCGCTCACCACGCTCTGGTAGCCGTCTTTCTGCCATGCCTTCAGTCGGGTCTTCAGTCTGGCTAACGTGCCGGGCAGGGTGTGGCCGTAGCTCTCGCGGAGTTTCTCCGAACTGTCAAAGATGATCTCCCAGGCTCCGCTCATCGGGGCGTTAAGGCTACTACGTAGGGCTTGCCGCCGGGCGGACATCCGAGTCAACTCGCCAAGCACCGAGGCGTTCACCGTATACTCTTCAATCATCTTCTGCGTCAGGTGCTTCTCCCTGCCGTCCTTGTCTTGATAGGTATAGGCTTCATACCACTCCCTCGCCTTAGCGTCCATCTTTACACTGGCGCGCATCATTGCTTCTTTCATCTTCTCCTCGGGGTCGCCGTATAACTCAACATACTTCCGTCTGTACTTCTCCGGAATACTGCTCCACACATACAGCGCATACCGACCTTCTCCCTTGCCCTGACGGGCGCAGATGATATTGCTCCGGCACACGTTCTGGCGCAAGGTGCTCGCCTTCATCACCGAAGGGCTGCCCTCGGTCAGTTCGGCGCAGGTCACGCACAGTTGCTTGTTGTAGTATTCCATCGTTCTTCTTACTCTCGTTTATATGCTCGGTTCTTATGCGCCCCTTTACGCCTCGGCTTTCATCTGACCCATCGTGGCTTGCACAGTCTCGATGTCCTTAATCGTGGCGTGCTCTATCCAAGTCACGGCCTCGCCTTTCTCGTTCTTCACGGTCAAGGCTCCTGTGTGGGTGTCGCCCTCCCACATCCAGCCGTTGTCGAAATACTGACGCATCACGCCTTCGTGGTCATGCACCACCTCGCTGGCAGGGGCACTCACAAGCAGGAAACCGCCTCGCTGCACAGCCAACCGGCGAATCTTCTTCGCCAAGTCGCTCTGACCCCACTTCGGGTGAAACGACAACGCGTATGTCACCATGGCGTTGGTCACACCAAACGCCTTTTGCAAAAACTCCCGATTCTCACGGGTAACCGAAATAACCTTTTTCATTGTTCAATCTATGTTTAATCGTTATTCAATTCACTTATCCTAAAATTTGCACGACACGCCCTTTTT
>CAVJZZ010000090.1:8542-9743 GCA_963654295.1 Lachnospiraceae bacterium
CCCCTCACACGTGTCGCGCACACGCTCACACCTATATATACAAGGCTCAAACAGCCACAAACCCCACTAAACACGGCACTTCTCGCCACCACCGTCTCCCGAAAAACACCCTAATTTGTGGGATTATCCCCACCCCCTAAACACCCCAAAACGACACTAATCCCGTTTTTCGGGGCAATAGGTAGGGGGTAATTCTTCGTTTTTCATGTTAAAACTGTCACCCTAAATGTAACTCTAAACTGCACATTTCGTTTTTCCATGTCACCCTAAACGTAACTCTAACTGTCACCCTAAACCCGAAAAACAACCCTTTCAGACCCTATTTTCGCCCCTCAAAACGCAAAAAAGGCCTGAACACCGCCCATTTCAGTGTTCAAGCCGTTCAATATTCGTTTAAGTGCCGTTAACTCAGCGTTTTACGCACTCACGTAAAGCCTTATTCGTCGTCATCTTGCCCATTCCGGTCATCCCTGCTCCCACGTATCAGTTCGCCCTGTCTGATCATCGCCTTTTTGTTTAGAATAACGCCTCCGTCAGCCAATCCGGCATGCAGCAGCGAACTCTTCTTAATCCCTACCTCTTCCTCCGTCAAAACGCTATATATCGCCGATATGGACCCGAAATAGTAGTTCTTACGTCCATTCAGCAAGTGCACATGTATCACCTTTGCCATATCAATCCTAATTTATTGGGTTATTACTCCCACAAAATTACCAAATAGTTACTATATGGAAGAATATCAGTATAACAAATCAACGAAAACGCCCAAAAATAAAGGGCGCAGCTCTCGCCACACCCACCACGATCTAAACCCTCAAAATCTTCCAAATACGTCCCATTTAGCCCCTTTAAGCCCCTCAAACGTCCCAATCCCCTACAAACCTAACCAAACATCTACCATCGCGTCCATGAGCGCTCCCATCCCATCACAGCCACTCACCACCGAACCCACACCTAAGGCCCATTTGGCACCCCAATTCCACCTCCACAACCTCCAAACAGCCCCATCGTAAACCCCGATGTAAAGCAAACCCTTCAAACACCGTTCAAAACCCGCCCAAACGTAAAGCGAATGTAAAGCCAATGTAACGTTTCGTTTTTCCACCCGTTCACAGCCCTACATCCGCATCTCCCTCAATATCAACCCTTTCACCGATTGCCTCTACACTCCACATTTACACGTTTCGTTTTATCCCCCGTA